>PWTC01000085.1 GCA_003563005.1 Candidatus Acetothermia bacterium | reverse complement strand
TGCAGAACGAGAGCACGCGATCCGGAGCGCCCTTGACATAGGCCACACGCCCCTCCCCATCGCTCATAGGGTGCAGCGTGGCCATGTACTTCCGGTCGCTCGAGAAGGGGACCTCCGCCAGCCGCGGCCTGTCCTCGGCCAACCTCTCGAGATCCAGCCCGCCCTTGCGGGCGGTGACGATCAGTGCCCCCTCGGTCGGGGTGCCCCGCACGCGCCAGGAGCCGTCCTCCTTGACGAGCTCGGCGTTGTTGCACAGCGCTCCGATCTGAAGCAGGAGTTCCGCTTCGGGGCAGAGGTCTCCCGCCGCCTCCGGTTCTCCCTTGCGGTGGATCTCGCCGGAGGGCGCGAAGCCGGTTCCGGTGACCTTGTATGTGTGTCCGAGGCTCCACAGGGCAGTCACGGTCATCTCGTTTCGGGTGATGGTGCCCGTCTTGTCCGAGCAGATCACAGTCGTCGAGCCCAGGGTTTCGACCGCCGGCAGGCGTCGGATGATGGCGTTGCGGCGGGCCATACGCTGCACCCCGAGGGCCAACGTCACGCTGATCACCGCGGGGAGCCCTTCGGGGATCGCCGACACGGCCACGGCAACCGAGAAGAGCACCATCTCCAGCCACTCGAACCCCTGAAGCAGGCCGATCAGGAACACGAGCCCGGCGAGGCCGATTCCTACAAGGCCGAGCACCGTGCCCAGACGCGCAAGCCGCCGCTGGAGCGGGGTCTGGTCACGGCCTGTCTCCCGAACCTGGCCCGCGATGTCGCCGATGGCCGTGCCCATCCCCGTGGCCACCACCACCGCCTTCCCCCGGCCTCCGGTGACCGCGGTGGAGGACCACACCATGTTCGTCCGATCGGCGAGTGGGGTATCCTCGTCGAGCGCGCCGGTGCGCTTGCGCACCGGCTCACTCTCTCCGGTGAGCGCCGACTCGTCGACACCCAGGTCGGCGCTCTCCAGGACACGAGCGTCGGCGGCCACTCGGTCGCCGGTCTCCAGGAGCAGGATGTCCCCCGGGACGACTTCGTCGGCGTCGACTTCCTCCGCTCTGCTGTCGCGGAGCACGCGGGCGTGGGGGGACGCCATACGGTGGAGCGCCTCCAATGCCTTGTCCGCCTTCCACTCCTGGATCGCCCCCAGAAGTGTGTTCAGCACGACCACGCCGCCGATGACCACCGCATCGACCGCGTGCCCGGCGATCGCGGAGACGGCGGCGGCCCCGAGGAGGAGGTAGATCAGGGGGTGGTGGAGTTGATGGGCGATGACCTCCAGCGCAGTCGTCTTGGCCTCGGCCTCGAGCGTGTTGCGGCCGTATTGCTCGAGCCGGTGGGGGACCTCCGAGGCCTTCAGGCCGGATTCGCCCGACGACACCTGTTGAAGCAGTTCCCCTTCGTCCAGGGCGTGCCATGGTTGCCTGGGTGTCTTGTTGTCCGCCATACCCCCTCCGTCGACGACGCGCCCGTGCGCGCCGATTCTGATCTTCCAGGATACCCACGGATCTTGGGGCCGACCAGGGCATCCTGCGGCGCGGTTGCGCAGCCCGTACGGGCAGACGGAGGGGGAGATCAGATGGGGGTGACAGGGGCTGGCTCGACGACCGAACGCTGCCAGCCGCGCGAGAGGAGGAAGCCGATGGCGATGAGGCCTGAAAGGACGTTGGAAAGGGACATACCCCACCATACGCCGTCCGCCCCGAGGCCGAGCAGGAAGCCAAATGCATAGGAGAGCGGTATACGCAGCACCCAAAGGCGCACGACCCCGAGGATCATGGTGGGCACGTTGTGCCCTGAGCCACGGTAGATGGCCAGGGCCGCGAAGAACGCGCCGAGGAACGGCATGCTGGCGGCAAACGCACCGATGAAGCTCGCCCCGACAGCAATCACATCGCTCCGGCCGGGGATGAACAGGGCCACCACGGGCTCGCGAATGAGGTACAGGACTCCGGCCTGTGAGGCGAGGATGACCACCAGGGCTTGCATGCCCTTGCGCACGAGCTCGCGGGCCCGGTCGGTGTATCCCGCGCCGAGGGCCTGCCCGACCATGGTGGTCAACCCGGTGCTCAGGCCATCGGTGACGATGAACAGCATCCCGAGGAGGCGGTCGCCGATGCCGTAGCCGGCGAGGGCCGCCTCGGCGTTGGGTAGCCGCCCGATGACCGCGGTCATGATGACGAAACCGAAGGCCATGCTCGACTGGCCGATCGCTGCCGGGAGGCCGATGCGCAGGCCCTTGGCCATCCAGCGGAGGTGCGGCATCATGGAGCGCGGCTCGAGTCTTAGGCAACCCCGGCCGCGGCGCAGCAGGACGAGGAAGGCCACTGTGACGAGGCCCTGCGCGATGAGGGTGGCGTACGCGGCGCCCACGATGCCCATCTGGGGCAGGCCTCCCCACCCGAGGACGAACAGGGGGTCGAGGGCCATGTTGAGGGCTGTCCCTGCCCCGCTGATCCACAGAGGGGTGACCGTATCGCCGGTGGCGGCGAACGCGGCGAAGAAGAGCCCCGGAAGCACCATCGTCGGCAGGCCGATGAACACGACGCGGATGTACTGGGAAGCTGCGCTGGCGACGCCGCCCGCTCCCACCAGCAGGTCCAGGAGCCACGGGGAGAGGAAGTAGCCCGTCACGCCGAGCAGGACGCCGCCGGCGAGGGAGAGGAACAAGAGCTGGTTCATGGCGTAGTTGGCCTCATCGGGCCTGTCGGCGCCCACGTACTGCGCCACGAGGGCGCTCACCGCCGCCCCGCCGAAACCCGCGATGAACGAGATGAGGAACCAGACGATCGGCCAGGAGACCTGGATGCCGGCCACGGCCGC
>PWTC01000035.1 GCA_003563005.1 Candidatus Acetothermia bacterium | reverse complement strand
TGGCGGGCCGTCTCCAGCAGCACGTCCGCATCCAGCGACGATCGCGCGGCCAGCGCGCGGGCTTCGTCCAGGCTCTCGGGATGCCAGGGGCTTTGGAGGATCAGGCGGAGCAGGGTGCCGGGGTCAGCCTCCCGCCCTCCTTCCTCAGCGGGGACGGGCGGACTACCGGGGACGTCGGCGTCTACGGGGGGACCGGCGGTCAACACGGACGGGGATGCGCGGCGGCGCTCGGGCGCCTATTCGTGGGAAGCGGTGGGCCGGGACCCGTCGTCGGCGGGCACGCCGGACAGGCGCTGGAGCACGCGGGCCAGCGGGCCGGGGCGGCCCTCCATCTCCCGCTCGCGTTCCAGCTCCGACTCAGAGCGGTAGTAGTAGTTGTGGTAATAGTAGCCGTCCTGACCGCGCGACAGCTGGTTGATGACGACGCCCAGGACGTTGGCACCCACCCGCTGCAGCTCCGCCAGGCTCTGCTTCGCCTCGTCGCGCCGCGTCGCACCCGCCTCCAACACCAGCACCACGCCGTCCACCCGGGCTCCCAACACCGCCGCATCCGTGACCGCGAGCACCGGCGGGCTGTCGAGGAGGATGATGTCGGCCCAGGCGAGGGCGCTGACCACCTGGCCCAGCCGCTCCGATCCCAGGAGCTCCGCCGGGTTCGGGGGCAGCGGACCGCTGGGCAGCAGCCACAGGTTGGCCACATCCGTCCGCTTAAGATGCGTCATGGTGGCGGCCTCGGACGGGGGCGTGTCCCCCGCGTGGTCATCGGACAAGACGAATTTGACCGAGCGGGCGGCATCGCCGGCGGTCGACCGGGTCAGGGAGACGGGGTTGTGGGCCAGGATGGCGTCGCTCAGCCCCGGGTTGGCCGGAGAGCCGAAAATCCGGTGCTGGACCGGGCGCCGTAGATCGGTGTCTACCACCACCACCTTGTACCCGCCCTGGGCCATCACCACCGCCAGGTTGGCCAGCGTCACGCTCTTCCCCTCCACGGGGTTCGGGCTGGTCACCATCACCGTGCGGGCGGTCCTGTCGACCGACGAGAACTGGATGTTGGTGCGCAGGGCGCGGTACGCCTCGGCCAGGGGCGATCGAGGCACTCCCGCCGTGATCAGTTTCTCCGGATACTCATCGCCCGGGATGCGGGCGATGGCGCCGAGCACGGGCACGTCCGTCACCCGGAGCACGTCCTCGGGCGACTTGATCGTGTCGTCCAGGTACTCGATCAGGAACGCGCCGCCCACCGCCAGGCTGAGGCCGATGGCGGCGGCCAGGAGGACCGTCTGCCCCACGTTGGGGCTGATCGGGGTGCGTGGCGTGCTGGCAGGCTCGATCACGGTGAGGACGTTCGTGCCCCCGCGGGCCCCCGTGGCCATGGTGGCGTAGGTCCCCCGGTAGCCCGCCAGCTTCTGCTCGAGGGCGTTGATGTTCGCCTGGTGCTGCTGGATGGCCCGGGCGCTGTTCGCCGCTGCCAGCTTCTCGCGCTCGTCCTCGATCTCATCCTCGGTGGTCACGATCTTGGTCTGCAGGTCGTCCAACTGAGCCGCGACGAAGGCCCGCCGCTCCTCGTCCGCGCTGGCGGCCGGGCTGCGCAGGATCAACTGCTGGGCGATCTCATCGGCCACCGCCCGGGCGCGCTCCGGTTCCGTATCCCGCACGCTGATCTCCAGGAGCTGGGTGCCGCCCACCAGACGCGTCGAAACTGCCGAGGGGACGAAGTCGAGGTTAAGCGCTTGCGCGGTGCTCTCCAACACCGGCCGGCGGCCCACCATCTCCGCGTAGGTGCGCGCCAGTTGTTCACCGATCCAGAACTCCTGACCGCCGGGGTCGGCCTGCTCCAGCACCTGCCCTACCATGAGCGTGGTGGTGGCCTGGTAGATGCGCGGCATCTGGGTGGTGCCGTAGTAGCTGGATCCGGCGGCGACGAAGACGCACGCCACCATCAGCCACCACCACCTTTTGACCACCGCGAGGTATTGCTCTAGTTCCATACCCCCTCCATGGATGCCAGTTGATTATACCACGAAACGGCGGAAAGCCGTAGTCCGGGAAGGCGAGGGCGCGAGGGGGGTAACGCAAGGGAGTTAACGCAAGGGCGCAGGGGTGGCAAGGGCGCAAGGGGGGTAACGCAAGGGCGCAGGGGGGGCGAGGACGCGAGGGGGGTTAACGCAAGGGCGCGAGGGGAGGGCAGGGGGCTAGAGGCCGTTGACGACGCGGTGGAAGCCGTCTTTGACCAGGCGTTCGCCGAAGTTGATGACGAGTCCGAGCTTGAGGTTCATCAGGCGCAGGTAGGTGAGAGTCTGGGCCTCAAAGATCCGGGCGTAGTCCGCCGTAGCCTTGCACTCGACGATGACGAGGCCGTTTACAAGCATGTCGAGGCGCAGCGGCGTAGCCAGGGCGCGCCCTTTGTAGGAGATGGGAACGCTCTTCTGTCGCTCGACGCTCAGCCCCCGCTCTCGGAGCTCCCATGCCAGTGCTTCCTCGTAAACACTCTCCAGAAGCCCTGGCCCGCCCAGCGTTCGATGCACTTCAATGGCGGACAGCAGCACGATCCTGCTGATCTGGTTCTCATTCATCACGCCAGCCTCTTCAGGGCAAAGACCCAAGAAGAAATGCCCATAGCCCTCGCGTCCATGCTTCCCAGCGTCCTTGCATTTCCAACGTTCTAACCTTCCAACCTTCCAACCTGCTAACCTTACGCCCCCCCCTCGCGTCCTTGTGCCCTAGCGCCCTTGCACTTCCAACGTTCTAACCTTCTAACCTGCCAACCTGCTAACCTTGCAACCGCCCCCTCGCGTCCTTGCACCCCTGGCGCATC
>PWTC01000135.1 GCA_003563005.1 Candidatus Acetothermia bacterium | reverse complement strand
CGAAGCCCACGATGAGCCCGACGGCCAACATGGCCTGCACCACCATGACCAGAGGCAGCATCGCGCCCATCCCCGCCGCCTGCCACGTGACGAGCAGCCGGTAGGCCGTGAAGTGAGGGAGCCGCACCTCTCCCAGTGCCGGGGCGGACGGCGTGCGCTGGTCATCCACGGGCGGTCACCTCCTCTGGCTCGCTCTTACGGCTCTTGGTCTCGGTCAGCTCCAGGTACAGCTCTTCGAGCGATGTCGGCGTGAGGGCGAACGACTCGAACGCGCCGCGGCTTCGGCTGGCCGATGCCCACTGGATCGCCCGCTCGGCCTCCCCAGCGGCGAACGTGAGCAACCGCCGGCGGCCCACGACCACATCGCGCAGACAGGCGAACGGCGGCTCGATGCGTGAGGGATCACCCTCGGGCTCCACGATGAGCTCCAGCCTGAGGTGATCCTCCGTGCCTCGCAGCTGCTGCGGTGTCCCCGCGGCCACGACGCGCCCTTCGTCCATGATCACCAGACGGTCCACGGCGCGCTCGGCCTCGCTCACGTTGTGGGTCACGAGGAGCACGCCCGCTCCACGGTCGGCCGCCCGGCGGACGAGCTCCCACAAGCGGCGACGCCGGGCCGGATCGACATCGTTCGTCGGCTCATCGAGGATGACCAGCGGCACGGGCGCCACAACCGCCATCGCGAAGCCGGTGAGCCTGCGCACGCCCCCGGAGAGCCCCGTCCCCTCCGGCCCGGCCCGGCGGTCCAGCCAGGGCTCGATGGCCAGTTCTGCGGCGATCTTCACGGCTTCATGTCTTGCCTTCCCCCTGTCCAGTCCACGTAGGCGAGCGGCAAGCGCGATCGCGGTTCGAGGTGTCAGCCCGTCGATCGGCGTCTGCGCCTGCGCCATCAGCGCCACGCGACGGCGGGCGGCCGCCGGATCGCCCACTGCATCCACATCGTCCACACGTATCGTGCCCGCATCGGGCATGAGCAGCCCCATCACCTGCAGGACGAGCGTCGTCTTCCCAGCGCCGTTGTGCCCGAGGAGGCCGACCACCTCGCCTCGGTTGACGACCAGGTCAACACCGTCGTTGGCGACCACACTTCCGTAGCTCTTGGTGAGCCCGCTGACCTGCAAGACTGCGCCCATGATCCTCCCTTCGCCAACTGCCGACCGCAGAAAGGAACGCTCAGTCTTCTTCATGCGCCGATGGATCCGCTTCGGGCTCCTCGTCGTCCTCTTCGGGCAGCTCCTCGGGACGCTCACGCTCAGGGCCAGAGGGCTCCGCGGGACCCCGCGTGGGCGCCCTCGCGGACCCACCGAAAGAGATCCCGACTCCGAAGACAGGGCCCTGCGCCGGCACAGAAGGCCCAGCCAGCGCCCGATCCTCGTCCTGCCACCGTCCGGGGAACCCTAGCAGGTACCCGCCCCATCCCTCGAGCCAGATGCCTCTGGTGATGCCCACCCGTACGCGGATCATGCCCATCCCTCCGAAGAACCCTGCGTTCAGGTATGTGGTGGTCGGCGTGGTCAGTGCATCCTCGACGTCGTCGGCGAACCGCCTGCGGGCCGTGAGGGTCGCCGAGCCGCCCCCGAGCACAGCACCCACACCGATCAGCAGCTGTTCGGCCGGTCGGGTTACCCAGTCCAGGGTCACGCCGCTGAACCCCACCTCGAGGGCCACCGAACGACCCCCTTGGATGGCATCCGTGGTCCCCGAAAGACCCAGTCCGCCCAGCGCTATGTTCCCACGGGCGCTTCCGCTGCCACCTCCTCCTCTCATCAGCACAAGCTCGCCCAAGCCCGGGTACCCCGCTTGCTCCAGCACCGCGTTGGTCTCGTCAAGGTCGAGCGTCAACCAGCCGAGCAGGAACCCACCGATCGCCGTTAGCCTTGTCTCCACGGTCCTCTGCCCGAAGTCGACATCCTGCGCCGTGGCCGCTCCACCCATCCACAGCACCGCGATCACCACTACAGCCCACAGCCTCATGCCACCTCCTTTGTCACTCCCACGCGCGAACGTGCCTGGAATAGGGTACTAGAACAGGAACAACGCCCCGGCCAGGCCCATGAGGACGCTGTAGAGCACGCTCTCGACTTGTGTCTTCAGGAACGCCTCTCGGATGAACCGTGGCTTCATATACACCACACCCTCAAGCGTGTTCGAGAACGGCACGGCCGAGCAGAAGTCCGTGTACACGAACATAAGCCCCCCGAGGAACGCCAACTGAACACCGAACGACAGCCCGCCCAGGTAGCCCAGCACCGGGTAGAGCACCAGCGACATCAACAGCCCCCGTGCCACCTGGGTAGGGAGGAGCAACAACCCAATGCGCTGCTTCTCCTTAGGATCCTCGGTGTCCCTGAGGAAGTCCTCGTAGAGCGCCCCCTTGCCGCCGTGGATCGGCTTGTAGTAGAGCTGGAACGTGACAGCCCCGGCGACCATGTACGCCACGATGTGCGCCGCGATGAACAACCCACTGAACACAAGATACTGCATCGCTTTCCCCCTCACGCTCCTCGGTGTCCCCAGGATCACATAGCCGTACGCACTACTTAAGAACGCCCGCACCCTCCCAGCCGCGCTCGCCCCATGCCTCTGCCCACGCTTCGGCCAGAAGCCCCATCGCAGAGGGGCGCGTCAACCTCCCTCGGCCACGTCCACGCGCTCCAGCAGCCAACCGGTGAGTGTGGGCAGGAGCATCGGCACAAACTCCTGTAGCAGGGTGGGGTACTCGGCAACCGCGCCCGTCTCCGCGGGCTGGAACAGATGGTTGGCGCCCGAAAGCACCGCCACCGTGAAGTCGTCGTTGCCCGCCTGAGCCATCGCCCTCTCGAACGCCGCTG
>PWTC01000062.1 GCA_003563005.1 Candidatus Acetothermia bacterium | reverse complement strand
GATCCGGAGCGGACCCACCCCAGCAGGCAGCGTACGTGATCAGCGCTTGACGGCCGTCCCCCTCGCGCGCTACTCTGCTTCCATGGAGGCCTGGCCGACCTTTGGCAGCAGGGGCATGGAGTCCACCCTCCACCAGGTCGCGGCACGTTCGTCCGGAGCCCAGGTCCGTGAACAGGGTGATCCGACGTCCTGTTCTCCAGTGACACCGGGCACCCCTCCTCTCGGGTCGTGTTCCTCGGCCCGAGCAGGGGAAGCGCAGAGCCTGCTCACAAGCAGGAGGAAGAAGGAGGATGCATGGCTCGTGTACGTGTGTTCATAAGTTTAGTGGCGTTGACATTCATGTTGGCTTCGGTCGCAGGCTTGGGCGGAGACACATCAGATGTCACTGTCGGTATTATCCTTGTGGGTTCGCGGACGGACGCCGGCTACAGCCAGCAGCACGCCGAGGACATCAGAGCCGCTGCGGAAGCCACTGGCGCGCGCCTGCTGCCGATCGTCGACAACGTGGGCGACGACGTTGATGTCTTCGAGCGTGCGGTGCGTTCTCTGATCGCACAGGGAGCCGACATCGTCTTCGGAGCCTCAGCTACCTTCCAGAGGTACCTGGCCGACATGGCACCAAGGTTTCCGAACGTTGTGTTCGAGTTCACCGATCCCCAGGTCATGGAGCCCATGGCCAACCTGCGCGGCTACTACGGCCGCTGGTACGAAGGAAACTACGTGCTTGGGTTCGCCATGGGGCGACAGCTGGCGCTCGACGAGGCAGCCGGTCGCGATCTGAGCGGGGCAAGTGTCGGTCTGATCTCCTCCGTTCCTTTCCCCCTTACCGTGCGCAACTCGTATGCGGTGGTGCAAGGTGTGCGCGACGGGTTGGGATGGGACATCCCGGGGCAGGTGTTGTGGTTGGCTTCCGTCAGTCCGGAGAACCCTTGGTACAACCCTGACCGTGAGCGTGCGTTGACCGAGGCGCTGCTGGATGCTGGCGCCGTGGCGGTGCACACGTATCTGGACAGCCCCGCACCCGTTCTGGAGGTGCAGGAGCGGGGGACGGACGCAGGCGGCTGGCCGCTGTACGTCGCAGGCGTGAACCGCGACTACCGCGACCGAGGGCCCGACGTGGCTGCTGGGTTCGCGGTCATCAGCTGGAAGGACTACTACATCCAGCAGATCAACGCTGTGGCCAACGAGACCTGGGAGCCCGGGAGCACGTGGGCATCGTTCGGCGAGGTTCCGCAGTTGATGGTTAGCCCGATGGGAGTCGTGATCTCGGATGAGGTGCAGGATGAGGTCCTTCAGCTCATAGAGGCCATCGCTAGCGGTGCGTTCATAGTCCTGGAGCAGTTCGACGAGGATGAGCTACTGGGCCTGATGCAGCTGCCGGAGGGAGTGGGCGGCCTCTAGCCCAACAGAGCAGTGGACAGCGATGGAAGGGGGGCAACGGGACTGGCGGTCTCGTTGCCCCCTCATCCGTCTATGTGGCATGTCAGAAGGACAATGGAGCAGAAGGGACGGAACTAGCTCATGGCATGGGATATCGTGCTCACCACTGTTCGCTCTGCTATCGCCCTCAGCACACCTCTTGTCTTAGCTACGCTTGGTGCCATGCTCCCTGCCCGCGCCGGGGTGCTCAATATCGGCATCGAGGGGCTCATGCTGGGAGGTGCGCTGAGCGCGTTCGCCGTTACGCTGTTGACTAGGAGTCCGTGGCTAGGGCTGTTGGCTGCGATCATCTCCGGGCTTGCCCTATCCGCCATACACGGGTTGGTTGTGATCAGAGGGATCAGGATCCGCAGCCGATGGCTGGCCATGGCTGCTGTGATCGCCGTCGGCAGCCTCGCGTTCCTGCTTGTAGGTCACCACCCCTTCAGAACATGGTGGGTGTTCTTGTCCAATACGTTCGGCTCGTGGCTTTCGCTGTCCGAGGTGCTCGTCAAGGCATCGATGCTCAGCTTGACCGGGCTGGCCTTCCTGCTCCCGATGCGCGCGGGGCTGTGGAACATAGGGGCCGAAGGCCAGATGCTGATGGGCGCTACAGCTGCCTATGGACTCGTCATGATCGCTGGCACAGCCCTCGGTCCGCTCACGCTCCCGGCCATGTTCGTGGCCGGTGCGCTCGGGGCAATGCTCTGGGGTTTGATCCCCGCCATGTCCAGAACAGTGCAGAGGGCACCATGGGCAGAGATCGTGGCCACGATCATGATGAACACGGTGGCTCTGCTTGTGGTGCGAGAGCTCGTGCATAACGTATGGCGAGCACCTGGGCACGGGTTCCCCCGTGCCGTCGCTCTGCCCAGCGCGGCACAGCTGGGCCGCCTGGGCACGACCGACCTGCATCTGGGCCTGGTGGTCACCGCAGCCCTTGTAGCAGTGGCCGCTGTCTTCCTGGCCCGCACAGTGAAGGGCTTCCGGATCCGCCTCGCAGGCGAAGGAGAAGGACTGCTCAAGTACAGCGGCCTGTCCGTCTCATACGTGCTGACAGGCGCGTTTCTTGTCGGCGCTGCCGCCGCCGGCATCGCCGGAGTACATGAACTCTCAGGAGGCCTGCCACGATTACGGGATACGCTAGGCGTGGGGCTCGGCCTGCTGGGGATCCCGGTGGCCCTCCTGTCGGGCGGCAGCGTCGTCCGCCTGCCCCTGGCTGCGTTGGCCATGGCGGTCGTCTACGTAGGCACCCAGCACCTGAGATTTGCCGGTGTGCCTTACGGCCTGGAATCCCTGCTGACAGCGGCGATCGTCCTTGCGTACCTCGCTTGGCGCCCCCGAAGGGAGCCTCGCTATCAGGGCTACGACATCAAGGTGATGCTCCTCAGCGGGCTGGCCATCTGGTGGGCTGGTACGGGCTTGACACACCTGCTGGGGTCAGGGCTCGTCGGCCAGAGTGTCCGCGGGTTCATGCCGATCGTCAGGCTGGGGAACATAGGATGGATGCCTGCCTGGATGGGAACCCTCGTCAGGTCCCTCATGGAGCATACCCTCCTTGTTCCGCTTGCACTGGCGGCCGTCGTGCTGATGTCGCTGATCCTGACCCGACACGTCTGGGGTCTTAGGCTCCGCTACGTCGGCGATAATCCGCTCGGTGCGGAGAGTTCCGGTGTGAACGCCAAACGTGTGCAATGGGCCTGCGTGCTGTCCGGCGGCGTGCTTGCAGCCACGGGCGGTGCGGCCATCACCCTGTCTGGGATGGGAAGCTGGCAACTAGGTATCACCGCCGGTCAGGGATGGATCGCGGTGGGTCTGATGGTCCTCGCCGGTGCCAGCCCTTGGCGAGGGATGGTGGGAGCCCTTGTCTTCGGCGGGATCCTGGCGATCATCCCACGGGCGCAGATCCTCGGCCTCGCACTCTCCACCCACATCATCGGCATGCTGCCCTATGTCGCCATCGTCATCCTGCCATTCTTGCTCCGGTTTCGGATCAGATCTAGCAGACGACTGCTGCTCCACAGGGACAAGGAGGGGGGCTGATGCTCTCCTTCCGGAAGATCACCAAGCGTTTCGGACCCGTGATCGCCAACAACGACATCAGTTTCGACGTGTTCCGGGGCGACATCCATGCGCTGGTCGGTCAGAACGGAGCCGGCAAGACCACGCTCATCAGTTGTCTGTCGGGGCTGGTGACACCGGACGAAGGGGAGATCCTGTGGTGCGATCGCACCCTAACGGTCAGCAACCCCCATCAGGCAGTCACCGCTGGCATCGGGGTGATCCATCAGGCTGTGACGTTGGATCTTGGGCTGACCGTGGCCGAGAACATCGTGATCGGAGCAGAGCCACGCTCTCGACTGGGGTGGATCAAGTGGCGGACGGCTGACGCGAGAATACGTGAGCTCATGTCAGTCCTGGGCCTTGATCTCCCCTTGGCGAGGGTGGCCGGAGAGCTGAGCATAGCACAGCAGCGAGCCGTGGAGATCCTTCGACTCCTGTGGAGAAGAGCCGATCTGATTATCCTCGACGAACCGACAAGCAATCTTGGCCCCCAGGAGATAGAGGGACTCTGCGCGACCCTGAAGCAGCTGAAGGCCACCGGGGTGACCTGCGTGCTCATCACCCACCGGCTGAAGGAGGTCATCGACACGGCCGACCGCGTGACGGTTCTTCGAGAAGGCCAGCACGTCGCTACCGGACCGGTCGGCGACTTCCCACTTCATCATCTCCGGGAGCTCATGTTCGGAGAAGCGGGAACTAAGGAGTCCTCGGCTCAGCACCTGCGGACGCAGGACCGCGAGGAGGGAACTGTCAAAGAAGCGATACTGCGACTGAGTGTGCCCGAGCATGATGCCCTCTGCGAGATACGTGTGCGTGAGGGTGAGGTCACAAGCGTGATCGCCCTTCCCGGAAACGGACTCGAAGAACTCGCCTCGACAGCAGTCGGAGACCACCGCAGCGCAAAGCTGACGGTTATTTCCGAGCGCGGGGCGGAGTCGTCCACGTGCGCTCAGCATCGCTGCGCCAAAGTGAGCGTGGTTCCGTCCAAGCATGCCGGCACATCCCTCGCACTCGACATGAGCGTGACCGAGAACGTTGCCATAGGCCGCGAACGATCCTTCACAGCAACCGTGCCTGGAGTTGGACTCCTGTCCTACGCGCACCTGGAACGGGCGTTCTCAAGGCTGGCCTCCGAGTTCAAGATCGTGGCTGCCTCCCCCCGGCAGAAGCTGCGTGAACTGTCCGGGGGCAACCGCCAGCGCTTGCTGCTGGCTCGCGAACTAGACAAGAATCCATGGCTTCTCATACTCGAGCACCCCGGCCAAGGCCTCGACGAGGCGTCGATCAAGTTCTTCCGGAGCAAGGTTCGGGAACAGGTTGAGGACCACGACAAGGGGCTCTTCGGTGTAGTCGTCCTCTCACACGACCTGGAAGAGGCGCTGGGCATGGGCGATCGCTTGCTCGTCATGTACAGAGGACGCGTGGTGTACGAGATCTCAACGGAGGAGGTGGACAGCAAGGCACTGGAGAAGATCGGACTGTGTTTGTCCACCGGAAAGGACGTTTGACATGGCCAAAATCAGAACTCTGGCACCTCCCAAGCACACGGTAACACGCTCGCTGGCCGCCGTGGCCGGGGGAAGAGAGGTTCCCGACGCGGTACTCTCCAACGCCCAGGTGTTGGATGTGAACGCTCGGCAGGTACACGCCGAGAGAGAACTATGGGTCACAGCCGGACGCATCGCCCGCATCTGCAGGAGCGGTACCGCAACCAGCGCCTTCGGCAAAGGAGGACCCTCCGTGTACGATTGCCAAGGTGCCCTTCTGGCTCCTGGGCTATGCGATCCCCACATGCACGTCGAGAGCTCCAAGGTCACCGTCCACAACTATGCCGAAACTGCGCTACTCAACGGCACGACCACCGTGTTCGCCGACAGCCACGAGATCGCCAACGTCCTCGGAATCGAAGGGATCAGGATGATGATCGCTGACGGGATGGCCGCCCCGCTCAACTTCTACGCCACCGTGCCCAGCACGGTGCCGGCCACGGCTCCGGAAACAGAGACCGCGGGAGCCGACCTCACGCCGGAGGTGATCGGTCTGCTGATGGATGAGTTCCCAGAAGTGATCCTCGCGCTCGGCGAAGCGATGAACTACCCGGCCATCCTGGCCGGAGACGCCCGCCAGCACGGCATACTGGCCGAAGCACTCAAGCGGGGGCTGGCGATCAGCGGCCATGTCTATGGAAGGGAAAACGTGCCCCCTTATGCCGCTTCAGGTGTCGGGGACACGCACGAGGCGATCGACGGTGAGATCGCCGCGGATCTCGTCAGAGCCGGGATGTGGGTCTTCCTCCGATCGGGCCCACCGGGGTCGGCATGGGACTCGCTGCCCGAGGCGATCAAAGCCATCACCCAGCACGGTCTCAGCGACAGGCTGTTCTGCTTGTGTACGGACGATCGCTCGCCGAACCATCTCCTCAGCTTCGGCATGGACTACGCAGTGTTCGAAGCCGTGTCCGAGGGGCTGGATCCGCTCGCCGCCTGGACGATGGGGTCGCTTCATCCAGCCCTGAGGTACGGCGTGGAGGAGGAACTGGGAAGCCTGGGACTCTCCCGACAAGCCGATATCGTGCTGTTGGACATCCAGGCAGGAGAGTTCCAGGCCCGGAGCAGGAAAGACCTCTCACGCGCTTCCTTCCGGCCCGTGGCGGTGTGGTTGGCCGGTGAGCAGGTGGTCGAAGAGGGGCAACCCACGGAGCGCCTGAAGAGACGACTGGACAGGTGTCGGGCGGATGTGAAGACCTATTACCCTTCGGCGGCCTTCCAGACGGTGAACATCCCGGAGGCCACCCCACCGCTTCTGCCCCCCATGCCCAAGGCGGGACGCTACCGGGTCAACGTGCTTCGCATCCTCCCGCCTGGCATCCTGACAGGGCACGAGGCGCTCGAACTCGAGATCGAGGAGGGTCAGCCCTTCGAGGAGTTGCTTCGCCACCACGATCTGACGGCGATCGCCTCGCTCGAGCGGCACCACAAGACAGGCCGAGTGGGGCATGGTGTGGTGAAGGGCTTCGGGATCAAGGAAGGCGCGATCGCCTCTTCCATCGCTCACGACGCACACAATCTTCTTGTCATCGGGGACAACGAGGCTGACATGAAGCGCGCGACCGAGGAGGTTCGACGGCAGCAGGGGGGGATCTGCGTCTTCTCCAGAGGACAGCTCCTGGCACAAGTTGTTCTTCCCGTCGCCGGATTGATGTGCACGCAGTCGGTCGCCGAAACGGCCGCGCGCATGGACACGATAGCGGGCGCCATGAGGTCCCTCGGGTGTTCCATCAGCTTTATGGAGTTCTCCCTCCTGGCGCTGGCGGTCATCCCCGAGCTGCGCGTGACGGACAGAGGGCTCATCTCCACGACCCAGGCTCCGAAGATCATCCCGCTCTTCGAGCCCGCCAGCTGACATGCCCACGGTAGAGGCCGTCCCGCAGCACGGCTTCCACGTGTAGTATGCTATGTCCATGAACGTGCTCATCGATAACGCCCGCATCGCCGATCTGTTCGGGACTTGCCTCGAGCGGGGACACGTCATCGTGGAGGCGGGGCGGATCGCGCGGGTGGGGGAGGGTGCCTCGCCCGCCGTTCCGGAGCTCAAGCGGCTCGATGCAGCCGGCCGGCTGCTCACCCCAGGGCTGGTAAACGCCCACGCGCACCTGTACTCCTCCCTCGCCCGCGGTGTGCCGCTCGCTGCCTTCTCCCCGAGCGGCTTCCGCGAGATCCTCGAACAGCTCTGGTGGAAGCTCGACCGGGCGCTGGATGCCCGCTCTGTATACGTCTCGGCCCAGGTGGGAGCGCTGGCCCTGCTGCGCTCTGGGGTGACTGCGATGTTCGACCACCACGCGTCGCCCGTCGCGATCGAAGGGTCGCTTTCGCAGCTCAAGCGCGGACTTAAGGAAGTTGGCTTGCGTGCTTCGGTCTGCTATGAGATCACCGACCGGGGCGGCGCGGCCGAGCGTGATGCCGGCCTAGCAGAGAACGTCCGCTTCGCTCAAGAAGAGCGGGAGCCGGGCAGGTTCGCCGCGCACATGGGTCTACACGCGTCGTTCACCCTGTCCGATGAAACGCTTGCCAAGGCTGCCGCAGCCTCCGAGGAGCTGGGGTTGAGCGTCCACATGCACCTCGCCGAGGGCAAAGAGGATCCGGTGGACGCCCTGCAACGTCAGGGAACCCGGACCGCCGAGCGGCTGGACCGGCACGGTCTGCTGGGCGAGGGTGCGCTGCTGGCTCACGGGATCCACCTGGCGCAGGCCGAGGTGGAACTCCTGGCCGAGCGGCGCGGTTCGGTGATCCACAATCCTCGGTCGAACATGAACAACGCCGTGGGGGCCGCCAAGGTGAGCGCCATGCACGCACGAGGCGTTCCCATCGGACTGGGCACGGACGGCTTCGGGACCAGCGTTATCGAGGAGGCACTGTGCGCCCGTCTTCTCGCCCACCACGTAGAAGGGAGCCCGACCGCGCTCGGCGACGATGTGCTGCTGGACATCCTCGGTCACAACTACACGCTCGCCGGACGCCTGTTCGAAGTCCCCATGGGCCATATGAAACAGGGATACGCAGCCGACCTCGTGCTCTGGGACTACGATCCGCCCACGCCCATGGAAGGACCGAGCGTCTTGGGCCATCTCCTGTTCGCCGCGATCTCCGAGGGACTCCGCCCCCACGGGGTGCTCATCGCGGGGGAGCCGGTGTACTGGGACGGTGCCCACCGCACCCTCGAGGAGCACGCAGTGCTGGCGCAGTCCCGCGAGACGGCGAGGGCCCTCTGGTCGCGGATGCGTTGACATGCGCCGGGAACGCGCGCTTCGTCGCTCGAACGATCCAAGGAGGGAGGGCTGACTTCATGAGGCCGCTACCGTTCGCTGCGTTGATGGGCTGGGCGGAGGCCGAGTTCCGCTCGCGGGGCTCCGTCTTCGGTATCGACCGGGCGCTCTTTTACACGCCCCAGGATCGCGATCCGGGCCTGGCCCAGACGCTGTTCGGCGAGGAGCTGGTCACGCCCATCGGTCCAGCGGCAGGCCCGCACACGCAACTGGCACAGAACATCGTCGCCGCATGGCTGTGTGGCGGCCGGTTCATCGAGCTCAAGACGGTCCAGATCATGGACGAACTCGACATACCCCGCCCGTGCATCGACATGGAGGACGAGGGGTACAACGTCGAGTGGTCCCAGGAACTCAAGCTACAGCAGTCGGCAGAGGAGTACATCCACGCCTGGGCACTGGTGCACCTTCTGCCCCACATGCTCGGCTGGGGCGGGACACCGCCGGGGGCGGTGTTCAACATGAGCGTGGGGTACACCCTAGAAGGAGTGACGGACTCCCGCGTGCAGGCATTCCTCGATCGGATGGGCGACGCCTCGGAGCCGCTCACCGCCGTGCGGGAGGTTCTTCAAGGGGCGCACCCGGAGCTGACGGGCGTGCCCATCCCGCCACGCGTCTCCAACAACGTGACCGTGTCGACGATGCACGGATGCCCCCCCGACGAAATCGAGGCCATCGCCGGCCATCTCCTGGAGCGGGGCCTGCACACCTTCGTCAAGCTCAACCCCACCCTACTCGGTCAGGACGCGGTGATGCGGATCCTCCACGATGAGCTGGGTTTCACCGACATCGAGATCCCGGACAAGGTGTTCGCCGACGACCTGCAGTACGACCAGGCACTGGCGCTGATCGCGACGCTCAAGCGGAAGGCCGCCCAGCTCGGACTGACCTTCGGGGTCAAGCTGAGCAATACCCTTCCCACCGCGAACCACAGGCACGCGCTTCCTGGAGACGAGCTCTACATGTCGGGGCGCCCCTTGTTCCCGATCACCATGACGCTGTTTCACAAGCTCGTCGAAGCGTTCGACGGGGATCTCATCGTATCCTACGCTGCCGGTGCGGACGCCTGGAACGCCCCCGCCGTACTCGGATGCGGGGCGAGGACCGTCACCGCCGCCACGGATCTGCTCAAGCCAGGGGGCTACGGTCGCCTCAGACACTGGTTGGAGCGGTTGCAGGCCGAGATGCGCCGCGCGGGGGCCCCGGATCTTGCCACGCTGACCCGCAATGCGCGAGAGAATCTGGCACGGGAGGCGCACGGGGCCCGCTCGGAGAGGCGCTACCGGGCTGTCGCCTACGCGGGTGTCCTGCCCAAGGTGGAGACCACGCTCGAACGATTCGACTGCGTGACGGCCCCCTGTGTGGCCCAATGCGCCGTGGCCCAGGACGTCCCCGAGTACGCCTGGCTCATCCGACAAGGGGCTTACGAGCGAGCGCTCGAGGCGGTGCTCTACCGCAACCCACTTCCCGGAGTTACCGGCTACGTGTGCACGCACCTGTGCGAGACCCGCTGCACACGGATCAACTACGACGAGCCGGTGGCGATCCGCGAGCTCAAGCGGTTCGCCGCCGAGCGCGGCGTCGCGAGCCCCAAGCGCGGGTTCCCCGCGGGGAAAAGCGTCGCGGTGATCGGAAGCGGCCCCTCCGGTCTGGCTGCAGCCTACTTCCTCGCGCTCAGCGGCGTCGATGTTGTGGTCTACGAAAAGCGCGACGTCCTCGGCGGCATGCCCGCCATCGCACCGACATTCCGCCTTCCGAGGGAGATCGTGGACGTCGATGTGGCGAGGATCCGCGAGCTTGGGGTGACCTTCCATGCCGGACGAGCTGTCACGGAGAGCCCCGAGGAACTCATGGCGGACGGGTTCGACGCAGTGTACGTAGCGGCCGGTTTCCAGAGGGACGCACCCCTGGGGATCGAAGGGGAGGAGGGGGAGGGCGTGCTCGGCGCGCTCGCGCTCCTGGAGGACGCGGCCACCGGGCGGCCACCGAGCCTGGGCGAGCGTGTGCTTGTCATCGGCGGCGGGAACACCGCCATGGATGCGGCCCGCACCGCACAGCGGCTCACCGGGCGACCGGTCACGGTCGTCTACCGTCGTAGCCGCGCGGAGATGCCTGCGGACGATGAGGAGATCGCCGACCTCCTCGCCGAGGGCAATGTGCTCGAGGTCCTCGCCTCGCCCGCGCGCATCCGGCTTCAGGAGGGGCGCGTGGCGGCCCTCGCGTGCGTACGTAACGAACTCGGTGGGCCGGGGCCCGACGGTCGCCGGCGTCCGGTGCCCGTGCCCGGCAGCGAGTTCGAGCTCCCGGCCGACTCCATCATCCTCGCCGTGGGGCAGCGCCCGGACGTGGCCTTCCTCGGCGGGGGAAGCTGGTCGTTCGACGCGCGGGGGCGCGCCAAGGTGGACACGGACGGGTGGGCCGGCCGCTGCGGCCTCTACGCGGGCGGAGATCTCACCCGCGGGCCGTCGACCATTGTCGAGGCCTGCGCCGACGGCCAGCGGGCCGCCGAGGCCATCTGCGCCCAGCTGGGGCTCCAGTTCCGCCGCCCCGAGACGACCCTGCCGGAACTGGAAGGGGAGGAGATCCACAAGGTGAAAGGCGACCGGGTGCGCCGCGCGGCGCGTCAGCATCCTTTCCGGCTGGAACCCG
>PWTC01000015.1 GCA_003563005.1 Candidatus Acetothermia bacterium | reverse complement strand
GCGCTGGCCGTATACCCTCCCTCCGGCGCTTCCTCGACGAGGAAGATGATCTCCTTGTTCATGACGTGATCATTATAGCCGCAGTCTTGTTCCGGAGAAGAAGGCTTGGTGTTGAGTATCGCAGTTACCGAGGAGAGTGTGCTTCGGGGAGTGCCGGCTGACGCTGAGTGTGAGACGGTCACACTCGAGTGAAACGCCGGGACCTTCCGCGACATCTGTGAACGCATGTCTGCCGCCCCATACGGGAAGGCCGTTCCCATCATCTGTGGATCAACCCGGGAACCGGTGAGGTCGAGCCAATCCCCGCGCCATAGCGAGATCCCTGACAAGCTGGCCTACAAGATCTGCCTGGGGCTATCCATCCCGAAGAGAGGGAGTCGATTGCGGAGATGATTTCATCGAGCTGCGTCAGTGTACCGGGCAAAGGTGATACCTTGCCTTTGCTCGAACAACCCTCCGGTGAACCCGGGGCGCCTCGATTGCCTCGCCAATAGCGAAGGAGACGGTCCTTCTTCGGGCTTGACGGGGTGCATCAGCCGGATTCGTTGAGTGAATGGCCGGCTGTTGATCCCTCTGTACAGCTTCCACCAAGCCATGAACGGGAGAGCCCACCTTCTGGAGCAGCGGGCAACCACTCTGCTCAGCTGCGCAGTCTCGGATCGCTTATGTCACGAAGACCGTCGGCCAGTAGGTTGAAGGCTAGCACAGTTATGACCAAAGCCACGCCCGGGAACAGCGAGATCCATGGGGCCTCGGCAATCCTGCCCATACCCTCACGGATCATATTGCCCCAGGTCGGGGTTGGTGGCGGGACCCCTACTCCCAAGAAGCTAAGGTTCGCCTCGAGTCTGATCGCTGTGCCAAGCCACAGGGCTCCCATGGTGATGACATCCCCGCGGATGTTCGGGAAGATGTGCTGGACGATGATCCTGTAAGGAGGAGCCCCGATCGACTTCGCCGCAAGTATGTACTCGCCTTCTCGGAGCACAGTGGTGTAGTTGTATGACAGTCGGCTGAATCGGGGAACCAGTAGAAGTCCAAGGATGATGATCAGGTTGACAACCCCTGTTCCAAGCATAACGGCTGCCAGGATGCCCAATACTTCGTCGGGAAACGACATCCACACATCGACCACACGCATGATCGTGGACTCGACTCTGCCACGCATGTACCCGGCCAGCATACCCAGCAGAGTGCCCAGAACCATACCAAGCACTACAGCGGACGCTCCTACCATGAGCGACATCCTCGCACCAATGAGGACACGCGAGAACACGTCCCTCCCCATGAAGTCAGTGCCGAACGGGAAAGCTCGTTCAGGACCGGTGAGTCTGTAGAACAGGTTCTGCGAGAGAGGATCACGTGGAGCAATCGCCGGAGCGAACACACCTACCACAATCACGGCCAAGGCCAACAGCGCTCCAACTACGGCGATCTTGTTCCGCCAGAAAACCCTGAGGGCCTTCCACTTCTGGGAGCTCGGCTTCGTCATCGTAGCCCCTGCCTTCCTTCTAGTCATATCTGATCCGTGGATCCGCAAAACCGCACAGAAGGTCGGTGCCCAGGTTGATCAGCACGACGAAGAACGCGAAGATAACCATGATGGACTGAAGCATGGTGTAGTCTCGTCGGAGCATTCCGCTCACCATCATCCTCCCCAAGCCCGGCCGTCCGAACACGATCTCGACCATCACAGAACCGCCGAGAGTGATGATGCTGTACACGCCGATGACTGAGATGATCGGGACCAAGGCTGCCCTCAACGCGTGCACCATGTTCACAGTCCTGTCCTTGAGGCCTTTCGCGCGTGCAGTCCGGATGTAATCTTCTGTGAGGACGTTGAGCATTGCGGCGCGCGCCATTCTGGTGACGTACGCAGCTTTGGCTATGCCAAGCGTCAACGCAGGGAGGAACAAGTGAGATACAAGGCTACGGATATCTCCCCGTTCCCCGCCTCCGATAGCTGGGAACCACTCCAACCGTAGAGAGAACAGCACCAGAAACAGCAGTGCCAAGTAGAAGGAGGGGATAGCCTGACCGATGAGCGAGAACGTCCTGCTGAGATAGTCTACTGACCGATTGCGATACAGTGCAGCGAACACACCCAGAGGTACTCCCATAAGGATTCCGAGGCCCATTCCAGCAAGAGTGAGCTCCAGGGTGTACGGTAAGGCCCGGGCAACCTGGGAAGAAACAGGGACTTCGGTCAGCATCGACCTCCCAAGATCGCCGCGCACGAGTCCGCTCAAGAAGTCTGCGTACTGAACCCAGATCGGGCGGTCCAGACCCATCCGCTCACGGAAGATCTGCAATGTCGCGGCATCAGCTTCCTCTCCCATCAGGACGGCAGCCGGATCGCCGGGCACTACACGGATAGCCAGGAAGATCACCGTCAGCACAGCCAACAGAGTAGGAATGGCTATCAGAAGGCGCCTGACCATGTATGATAACACGCTTACTCCCTCCTAAACATGCAATCCACCAGCCTCAGACTGGCCGCCCTGTGGCCACGCTACCTGCGCTTCCCGCGAGGCATCCCTGGATTCAAGGGGGCTCCTGATCCCTTCGACTGAGCACTCGACTCTTCGCAAACAGAACCGGCTGAGGAGGGCTCCATGCTCCTCAAAGGAGCCCTCCTCGCCAGTCTAGGTCTTGCCTACTCTGTGCTACCTGCTCAGAATCCGTGTGGTCTCATCGATCTGTGGGTACAGCGTGGCGCTTGCCACGACTGGGTGGCCCCAGTCCACGTTGTCCCACCTAGCAGTGGTCAGCTGGAGTAGAACGAACGTGGTGTAGGCCGCGTTCTCCGTCAGAATCAGCTGTCCTTCCTGCCAGAGTTGTTCCTGTTTCTGGGGATCCAGCTCCCGTCGCGCTCCCTCGATGTACTCATCGATCATGTCCGCGTGAGAGAAGTTCGTATCAGGAGCGGCCCCAACAACTGCTCTGGACGCCGAGTGGAAGAATCGTGTGAGGTACATGTCCGCGCTCGGTCGCCACGAGTTGTAGAACACCAGGTGGTTGAGGTCCTCTCTGATGCGCTGATGGAATGTAGCGTGGTCGACCACGGTCATGCGCAGTTCGATTCCGACTGTGCGGAGCTTTTCCTGCACCACTTCGTAAGGCAGTCGGTAGTAGTCGCGCTCGGAGATGTACGCCTCGAGGGTGAACCCTCCGGGGTATCCGGCTGCGGCAAGGAGCTCACGTGCGCGATCCGGGTTGTGCTCAAGCTCCCAGGTGTAGCCAGCCTCTTCGAGCATCTCGCGGCTCACTCCGCCGGGGAGGTATCCGTAAGGCACGATTGAGTACGTGGGAACAGCGATGTCTGCGCCGAACAGAGCAACCATGAACTCACGTGACATCGCGTAGGAGAGCGCCTTTCTCACCTCAAGAGAGTCCAGAGGGGGTTTGGTCATGTTGTAGTGGAGCGTGACGTTCTCACCGGGGCCGTAGACGTCGACCTGGATCCCTGCGTAGCCCTTCATCTTCTCCACCCAGGGCTGCTCCATGGGGCCGATGACGGCTTCCAGCTCACCCCTGCGCAGCGCGATCTCTGCCGCGCCTATCTCGGCGATGTACACTAGATGGACTTCGTCAAGGATGGGTCTGCCACGGAAATAGTCGTCATGGGCTTCCAGGATGATCCTCTCCATCGGGCGATACTCGACCCACTTGAACGGTCCGGTGCCGATAGGGTTCATCCTGTACTCGGAGTGGCCCATCGTCTCCTCAGCCAACTTGGGGACGATCATCCCGCCCATGTAGTCAGCGACCAACGGCAGGAAGAGCGATTCTGAAGTCGGTGCGGGGATGGTGATCTCCACGGTGTAGGTGTCGAGCGCCGCGACCTCCCAGCCGACATAGTCGGAGGCGTAGGTGGACCGACTCGGGTCCCGAACGCGCTCGAACGAGTACACTACATCCTCCGCTGTGATCTCGTAGCCCCCAGGGTATCCGGGGAACGGATGGGTCATGACGCCCTCGCGCAGCTCAAACGTCCATACCTGCTTGCCGTCAACGATCCGCGATTCCGGCAGGTTGACCGCAAGGTCTGGCTGGATCTCGGGGTACTGTCCGGGGGCGTAGCGCACCAAGCCGTTGAACAGAAGGTCATACAGAACGCGATGGTGCGTCCCCGTGCCCATATGTGGATCCCCAGTGCCGAGGTCCAAGGCATCCACCGAAATCCTCAGGCGCTGTTGCTCAGCCAGTTCGTCAGCGGAAAGCCCGACAACCGACGCCAGTGCCGCTATAGCCAATCCCACTACCAACAGAGTTCTCGCCAAACGCATTCAGCCTCCTTGGTTTCTGAAGTTCGGTCGCATGTTGCGACTTACTGCTCCGGGAACGTCGGCTCCTAATCCATGCCGCATGCCGCCGAGGCCTCACCCCCAATCATCAGTCTGGCATCGGCAACTCTACTGCCGTCCCTGACCCCCTTCAACGGGAGAAACTCCGTCCAGATCAGTCTATAAGGGGAGCTGTCCAGGGACTACATATCAACAGACACATGCTCATCAGGATGCCTAGCCTAGGAGCGTCAACCTTGGTGAGTAGTCTTTCAAGGCGGCTCTGTCTCCAGGCTAAGTTACAGAGCGCGTTGCCCAAGCGGTGACGGAGGTCAGAGTGTGGTGGGGTTCTGAGGACAGAGATGTCGCATATGCGGGCGCCGGACCGCTGCAGTTAGCCCAAGCTTGTTGAAATGAGTCTGTCGGACTCGTGTGAATCCGCGTGGAGATTGGGCCAGGCTGCATCCAGGGGTAACTGCTGTTTGGCCGCCCACGGCGATAGACAAGCTTCAAGATCGTCCACTCGAGTATGCCAGGTTCCGGAGACACGAACTTCTCAAGGAGGGGAGGGTTCTCGTGGGCCAGGAGCTGGCCACGCTGATCGGGATCGAAACGTCCCCTGGATAGCGACTCGTGGAGATGCTCGCCGATGAACCTGCGACGCCTGATGAACTCGATGCTGTGCCTGGGTAGAACACCTGCTTCTTCGGGCACATTGGGGTGTCTTCTCCGCAGAGCGTTCGTGCAATGGCTTGGCATCCGAGGTGCGGAGCTGTAGGCTCGCCGCAGGCAAAGGAGGGGTGATGGCAGGCAAGGGGTATCGCGTGTTGTTTGGGTTCCTCTGTGTCGCTGCGTCCGTGATAACAGGAACTGCGTTTCAGGCTGCAGCAGCGTCGCACTTCGTCGATCTGCTTGCGTGGGTCCCTGATCAGGCGTTGCAAGAAGAGACCGGCTGGGCCGTGGTGCGCTACGTGGACTACGAGGCGCTGTTCGCTTCAGAGGGACTGGCCGAGATCCGGGGGGGCGGAGATGTGGAGATCCTGCTCACGTCGGTGCCTCTGGGGCCGTTGATGGGCCGCATCGCGGTTGGGCCTGAGCCACTGAGCTACCTGTGGGCAAGCGCCGGGCGCATGGCGGAGGTGGTCGGATTCGAGTGGTTGCTTCACGTGGACCGAAGCCTGGAGTTCGGAGAGCCACCTGGTGTAGGCCTTCTCCTAGGTGGGGAATTCGAACGGGAGGCGATGAGGACCGCTCTGGAGCCCCGCGGCTTCGAGCGGCGTGATGTCGCCGGGGTCGAGGTATGGCACAGGTTCGATGACTGGACGATCAACCTCGCGGCCCGAGAGGTGGCGGACCCGTTCGGCGGGCATCTTGGTGCGGCGGCGCGGATCGCACGCCTGCCCGGAGGGCTCGCAAGCGGCCGCGCATGGGGGGTCGTGGAGGTGGTGATCGCCGCCTCTCGGGGAGATGTTCCTTCGCTGGCGGATGATCCTGTGTCTCGGGCGCTGGCCGAGTTGGTCTCCAGACCAGAGGGGTTGCTCATACAGGCACTGCTCTTCCCCGGGCGGGCACTGAGGGTCCGTGGGGAGGACTGGAAAGCGGGTGACCCTTCAGAGTACCTTCCCCCGTACGTGCAGGCGGTGCTTGCCGACCGACAGGAAGGCGATGACCAGGTCCACCTTGTGGGGCTAGGTTATACGGACACGCAAGCCGCGCAGACAGCGGCCGAGGTGCTGGCACGTCGCCTGGCGGCCTTCGCTGTGCCCGATCGGCTGGACGAACCACTGGGCGAGCGATTCGGTGCGATGTTCACCCTCGCGGTGCGTGATCTGCCGGAGAGCGATTTGGCGCTAGCGATTGTGGAGGCACGCTATCCGCTTCCGGATCCCAGGTTCGACCCGGAGATCGGCCTGTACCCGGTGGCCGCTCCCCTGTACCGGGCATGGGTTCGGGCCATCATGATCCGCGCGTTTAGTCCTCTGTGGTGATAGGGGCGAATGCACGATGTGCCGCAGTCTGGGGGGCTCAACCGCCTCGCTGCTGTGCCGGTTTCGGTGCTCCGGAGGGTGCTTGGGAGGAAGTGCCCGTGCGGCATCCTGCGGCCAGAGAGCAGAGCCCAGTAGGGGACTGCTTGGCAGCGGGGAACCGTCCTGCTATAGTGACGTTACCAACTGAGCTTTAGTGGAGGTGGAAGACAGTGGGCATGCGGAGAGGGTTGTTCGTGCTTGTCGGTCTGCTGATGCTGGGTAGTGTCGGTGCAACCTCGATGACGTACGTCGTGGGGTGCGATATCGCTTGGCCACCGTTCGAATGGGTCTCTGAGCGGGGGGACTACCTGGGATTCGACTTGGATGTGATGCGGTGCATCGCGATCCTTGAGGGGTTCGAGATCGAGATCCGCGATGTTGCGTTCGACTCGATCATCCCGCAGGTGGGAGAGGGGTTGATCCACATAGGGGCTTCCGGCTTCACGATCACCGAGGCCCGCGCCCTGGTTGTGGACTTCTCCGAGCCCTACTGGACGTCGGATCAGCTCATCGTAGTCCGCGCGGGTTCGGGGCTCAACGTTGTCACGGCGCTTTCGCGAGGGGCACGGGTTGCGGCGCAGAGAGGGACCACAGGCGCTGCATGGGTTGAAGATCACCTTGTTGATGCAGGGGTAGATGTACGGCTCGTGCTGTACGAAACGTACCCGGAGGCGATCATGGACCTGCTTGCCGGGCGCGTCGACGCGGTTGTGCAGGATGAGGCCCCTTCATTGGCGATTGTCCGTGAGTACCCAGGACAACTCGAGGTTGTGGGCACCATCTGGACGTATGAGCAGTTTGGATTCCTGGTCAGGAAAGGCGATCCTCACGGTCTTCTTCCGCGCATCCACTCCGGAATGGCGAAGATGAAGGAGTCAGGCGCGTGGGATCATCTGGTGAGCGCCTATTTCGGCCCGTCGCTCGATGCGATCGAGGCTGCCTGGGAGGCATGTATCGACATCCTGCTGGTCGAGGGTGATGTCGAGGGGTACGCACGTTGCCTGGCGCAGAGGGTCGCGCAGTGAGTTCACAGGGGGCGGGACTCAGTCCCGCCCCCCTTGTTTTCTGACCTGTGGCTGCCGAACACTGGGTGCAGGTGTGGGGAAGCATGCCTGTCTTCTGGCAGGGCATGCTCGTCAACCTTCAGCTTCTTCTTGGCCTTCTGTCGATAGGCTTGGCGATCGGCATCTTGGTGGCGATTATCGAGGTGTACGCGCCCCGCCCTCTGGCTGCGGTCGCCTCCGGGTACGAGTGGTTCTTCCGGGGCATCCCTGAGATTGTGCTCCTATTCCTCTTCTACTTCGGACTCACGCGGGCCGGCTGGGCCGTCAGTCCATTCATGGCAGCCGTCCTCGCCCTCGGAGCTCGGTCGAGCGCGTACCAGTCGCAGATATTCCGCGGTGCGCTCAGTTCTATACCGGCCGGCCAGATGATGGCTGCGCGGTCGTTGGGCATGGGACGTGTGGCAGCGATCGGCCGGATCATCCTGCCCCAAGCGCTGCGTCTCTCCATTCCGCCCTGGTCCAATGAGTTCTCGGCCGTCCTAAAGGATACTACGCTTGCCTACAGCATCGGCGTGGTGGACGTACTGCGGCAGGCACGCTACATGAGCGTGCGCACTCCGGCCGTCTCTCTGACGGCCTTCATCGTGGTCGCGCTCATGTTCCTTGTGCTCACCTACGCTGGGAACTGGATGCTGGGGCTGCTGGAGGCGCGTGTGCGTGTTCCGGGCCTTGAGGGCAGAGCACGGCGTGAGATGCGCTTCAGCTGGAGTCGCATGTGGAGGAGGGTACGGTGGCGCCGCTTCTGAGGACGGAGGACGTTCACAAACGCTACGGTAAGGAAGAGGTCCTACGCGGCGTCTCCATGTGCCTGGAGCCGGGAGAGACCAAGGTCATCATCGGGCCCTCAGGGACCGGTAAGTCCACGCTGCTGAGGTGCATCAACCGGCTCACCGAGCCCGATCGTGGTCGGATCTGGCTCGAGGAACAAGAGGTGACCGCCCGTAAGGCTAGCATCAACCGACTGCGTGCCGACATCGGGTTCGTCTTCCAAGACTTCAACCTGTTCACGCACTTGACCTCCCTTGAGAACGTTCGACTGGGCCCATTGCGTGTCCGCCGACTGGGCCGGCCACAGGCGAACCGCACCGCGCTGGAGGCGCTGGCGCAGGTGGGGCTCTCGGACAAGACGAAGAGCTACCCCGCGGAGCTTTCTGGAGGCCAGCAGCAGCGTGTCGCCATCGCGCGAGCGCTGGCGATGCACCCAAAGCTCATCTTGTTCGATGAGCCGACATCGGCGCTCGATCCTGAACTCATCGGCGAGGTGCTCGAGGTCATGGTGAGACTCGCAAAGTCGGGCATGACGATGCTGGTGGTGTCCCACGAGATGGGATTCGCACGCAGCGTGGCAGACGAGATCATCTTCATGGAGCACGGGGTCATCGTGGAACAGGGGCCTCCAAGCCGAATGTTCAAGGCGCCCACTCAGGCGCGAACAGGGGAGTTCCTGCGCAAGATCAGCGAGCTCTATGGGGAGGCGGACTGATGCCGCTTGTCTTCGAGTGGCTATGGCTTCCAAGGTTGACGCGAGGATTGTGGGTTACGCTGCAACTCACCGGAGCCTGTATGGGAATTGGAGCATTGCTAGGGTTGCTGCTTGCCCTTGCGCGGGTGTACACACGGGGCCCGGTCTACTGGATCGCGAGCCTATACGTTCAGTTCTTCCGTGGCACGCCGCTGCTTGTGCAGCTGATGATCATCCACTTCGGGCTTCCGTCCGCAGGGATCGTCCTCCCCGCATTCGTGTCCGGATTGCTTGCGATGGCGCTGAACACGGCCGCCTACCAGGCGGAGTACTTCCGCGGCGCCATCCAATCGGTGAAGGCCGGACAGATGCTCGCTGCTCGGTCCCTGGGGCTGTCTGCCTGGCAGGCGATCTGCAGGATCATCCTTCCCCAGGCACTGAGGCTTGTCATTCCTCCTTGGTCCAACGAGCTTGTGTACATGCTGAAGTACTCCACCATTGTGTACATGGTGGGTGTCGCAGATCTACTGGGGGAGGCCCGCAACATCGCGGCCCGCAATTTCCGGTTCCTCGAGCTGTATATCGTGGCCGCTCTCTTCTACCTTGCCCTGGTTCTGCTGCTTACGGTCGCCCAGCGGGTCATCGAGCGCCAACTACGTATCCCCGGCCTGGGGGTACCTCGGGAGCGCCCGTAGATACTGCATCGTGTACACTGGCATATGCCCACATACGCTCCACATCGACTTCAGGAAGAGAAGCTGGCCCAACTCCCCTTGATCCTCCGTGAGGAGGAGATCGACTGCTGGCTCGTCTGGGTCCGGGAGACGGTGCAGTCACCCGATCCGGTGCTCCCCTTGGTCTTGGGCGCCGATCTCGTCTGGCCGTCGGCTCTCCTGTTCACCCCGTCCGGTGAGCGCGTAGCGATTGTGGGCTCGTTCGATGCTGATGTAGTGCCTTCAGAACTGTACGGAAGGGTGATTCCTTACACTGAGGGGATTGCCGACCACCTCCGCACGGAGCTCAACCGCATGAACCCCAAGTCGATCGGCATCAACGAGAGCCGGAGTGATGTGGGGGCGGACGGACTTACTGCAGGCATGAAATGCCTTCTTGAGGGCATGCTCGCGGAGACGCCCCACGCAGCGCGGCTCGTGAGCGCCGAGGGGGCTGTCGGGCGTCTGCGGGGTCGGAAGAGTCCTCTTGAGCAGGCAAGAATTCGGGAAGCTGTCCGCATCACAGAGCAGATTCTCGACGAGCTCGACGGTTTCCTCTGTGTAGGGCAGACGGAGACGGCGATCCAGAGCTTCGTCCACAAGAGGATGGCGGAACTCGGTGTGGGTTTCGCCTGGCAGTCCGCCTCGAACCCGGCGGTCGACGCCGGGCCGGACAAGCCGTTCGGGCATGGGCGGCCGTCCGAGAACCGGACAAAGCAAGGCCACCTTCTGCACCTGGACTTCGGGGTTCAGGTGGACGGTTACAGCGCGGACATCCAGCGCATGTGGTTCTTCGGGTCGGAGCATGAGGTACCCGATGAGATTGCGCACGCCTTCGTCACAGTTCGGGATGCCATTGCGCTTGCGGCAGACTTCCTCCGCCCGGGCGTTCGGGGGTGCGATGTCGACGCTGTGGCCCGCGCCCACGTGGTCGACCAAGGGTATCCGCCGTTCGCCCATGCGCTTGGACATCAGATCGGGCGCTTTGCCCATGACGGAGGCACGCTGCTCGGCCCGCCGTGGGAGCGCTACGGCGATGCACCAAACGGCGTCGTCGAGCCGGGGAACGTGTTCACGCTGGAGCTTTTGGTGCCGACGGAGCACTATGGGCAGGTCAGCCTCGAGGAGGATGTTCTAGTCACCAAAAGCGGGTGTACATTCCTAAGTCATCCGCAGACGGCCTTACGCTGCATTGTGGCGTGAACGTGCCCACCGTGATCTTGGTCCGGCGGTGACCGATGGTTCGCGCGCGGTCAGGCAGGCACGGCTCCTGCGCGGTGAAGTGCGTTCTGTACGGGCTTGAACCCTGCTCTACATAGGAGTATAAAGCTACCCATACCCTCCGGCAGGGTCGACCATGTGGGCGATCATACCTAGCATTCTCATGGGTTGGTCCCTCGGGACCAACGACGCGGCCAACGTGTTTGGCCTGGGTGTCGGTGCGCGAGCCATTCCGTACCGTGTCGCTGTCTGGCTCACGGGCGTGTTCGTGATCCTGGGTGCCTATGTAGG
>PWTC01000119.1 GCA_003563005.1 Candidatus Acetothermia bacterium | reverse complement strand
GGCTCGGGCAAGACGGTGGTCGCCGCGGGCGCCGCAGTCGCCACGGCCTCGGCAGGAGCCCAGGTCGCGGTGATGGCACCGACGGAGATCCTCGCCGAGCAGCACTTCCTGGTACTCCAGGAACTGCTGGCGGGCCAGCCCGTGGGGGTCTCCCTCCTCGTAGGGGGACTCCCAGCGCGGGAGCGCAAGAAGGAACTGAAGGCCCTCGCCCAAGGCACGACGAACATCGTCGTGGGCACGCACGCGCTGATCCAGCAGGACGTGGCGTTCGCCGACCTTGGCCTGGTGGTGATCGATGAACAGCATCGGTTCGGGGTCGTGCAGCGGTCGGCACTCGAGGAGAAGGGCAGAGGGACGAACATCCTGGTCATGTCCGCGACCCCGATCCCGCGCACGATTGTGCTCACTGTGTACGGCAGCTTCTCCGTCTCCGTGCTGCAGGAGATGCCGATGGGCCGCACAGGCGTGCGCACCGTGTGGATGTCCGAGAGCCGCCGCGAAGACGTGTATCGGGAGATCGCAGGGTGGCTCGAGCTTGGAGGGTCCGGCTACGTGGTGTTCCCGCTTGTCGAGGAGTCCGAGGAACTCGACTTGCGTGACGCAACCCGGGCCCATGCAGAGCTCGCCGCGCGGTTCCCCGGTGTCGGGGTGGGGCTCCTCCACGGCCGGATGAAGCCCGACGAGAAGCGCGTCGCGATGGAGGCGTTCCGGAGCGGGGCGACCCGCGTGCTCGTGGCCACCAGCATCGTCGAGGTGGGGCTCGACGTGCCCGACGCCTCGTTCCTGGTGATCGAGCACGCCGACCGCTTCGGACTCGCCCAACTCCACCAGCTCCGCGGGCGGATCGGCCGCGCAGGACAGGAGGCCTGCTGTTACGCCGTCGCCGATCCGACCACCGACGACGCGCGCAAGCGGCTGGTCGCGTTTCGCGACCTGACGGATGGCCTGCGCATCGCGGAGGAGGATCTCAAGATCCGCGGGCCCGGGGATCTACTGGGCACCGCCCAGCACGGCTTCGTCTCACGTCTCCGGGTGGCGGACCTGATACGGGATCTCGGACTGCTCGAGCAGGCACAGGTCGAAGCGAGGAGGCTCGCCGAGGAAGGCCGTGCAGCCGAATTGCTCCAGGAGGCTCGCAGGCGTTTCGGGGATTCCCTTGAATTGCTCGGAGTTTGATGCTCCACTGGCTTTGCAGTTCAGGTTCACGAGCCTACAATCACCCTGGGGGTGAGGCATGTGAACACCAGATGGAGAACGTACGCGGCGCTGCTGCTCGCAGCGTTGCTGACCGGTGGGCTCCTGGTAGGTTGCGGGCCTCGAACCGATGAAGAGCCTGCTGAGAACGGGCCGGCCATCGAAGACCCGGCACCACCGACAGTAGATCCTGACGAGATGGACCCGCTTCCCGATCCAACCGAGGACGATCCGGCGGTCACCGAGCCGGAGGAGCCGGCGCCCGGCGAGGAGCCCTCTGTGGAGGATCCTGCGATCGACGTGGAGATCGACAACTGGCTGAACCCGGTGGGCCTCGCCGCGATGCAGGCCGAGCTTCGCGAGCTCGTGTGGGTCTGGACCTCCTTCGAGAACGGCGTCGCCCAGGATCCCGTGGAGATCAGCTATCGCTATGTGGGTAGCGACACCGTCGCCGGAGTGGAGGCAAGCAAGATCGAACTGGTGATCGACGGTGAGCCCTGGACGCTGTGGACCGACGACCGAGGCACGGTACTGAAGGCGGAGATCGCCGGCGAGGTGCTGCCTGCGGAGATGGCGGTCACCGTCGTAGGTCCCATGATCACCGGGCTCTTCTCCCCGTTCGCCATGGTTGAGGCCTACGACGTCAGAGGTGTCATTGCAGGCTTCGGGCCGGGATGGGAAGTCCGCTCCACCGATGTGGGCACGCAGCGTATCGGAGATCTCGAGGCACGCGTGCACGAGATCGAGGTCACGATGAGCGGTCCTCCGTACACCGCGCTGGGCGAGCAGGTGAGCTTGACCTGGGCAGTCGCGGACTTCGGGGCCTTCCAAATGCTCGTGGAGTGGCGCACCGGCGATCCCGAGGCCGCTGGACAGGCCGGGTTCCGCATGCGCGTTGAGCGAGTGATACCGCGCTAACAGCGCACTCGGCAGGTTTTCGCTGAGCAGCTTCGCGATCCTCTGAAGTCGCGGTGCCTTGGCCGGCGTTGGCTCCGTGCGCGCGGATGCGTGAACAGGTCTGTTGCGCAGGTGGGATGGGTTGTCCTGGCGCGTTGCGGCACGGTCTCTGTGGCCTCCTAGAAGCGCCAGATGAGCGGGACGAGAACAAGCTGGATGCCGAAGACAACCAGGTTGAACAGGCCTCCCAGGAGCAGGTAGTCGGTGAACCGGTACCCGGCGATGAGCACCATCGTGTTCGGCGGCGTGGCCACGGGCGTGGCGAACGCGGCGGCACAGGTGGTGGCCAAGGCCATGAGGACCGGATGCGGGGAGATCCCCAACTGCTGGCACATAGACAGCGCCACAGGGGCCAGCACCGCTGCGGCAGCGGTGTTCGACATAACTTGCGTGAGGAGCATGCCCAGCCCGGAAATGAGGGCGAGCACGAGCAGAGGACTCGCGGCCGGCCCCAAGAGCGACAGCGCCCCATCGGCCATCAGACAGCCCGCCCCCGTCACGCGCAGGGCGGCCGCCAGGCCCACGGAGCCAGCCAAGAGGAACACCGTGTTCCAATCGATCCTTCGGTAGACCTGCTCGACCTTCACGCAACCGCTTGCGAGCACGAGCAGCGCCCCGAGCAGAGCGACCAGATGGGGCGGGAGCACCCCGGTGGCGAAGAGCACCACGCACAAAGCAAGGATCAGAGACGCACAGAGCTTCCTGCGCGGCCCAGTAACCTCAGCCTCCCCCTGACGGTAGCTGGCGGCTGCGGGCGCTTCACCGCGCGTGGCAAAGAGGCGACGGCTCACGGAGTACGCGAACGTTTGGCTGTACAGGAGCAGGATAAGCAGGATCGGAAGGCCGATCCAGGCGAACTCGAAGAACCCGAACGGTCTGAGTTCCGCCCCGAGCAGGACTTCCTGCACGATCAGAGGCGGCGGCGACCCAACCAGAGACAGCATCCCTCCCGCACTGCTGGCGAACGCCAAAGGCATGAGCAGGTGGCGGGCGTTCAGCGGTCGGCCGGCCGAGTTCACGGTCATGCCCATGATGATCGGGATGAACACGGCCGTCGACGCTGAGTTGCTGAGGAAAGCTGAGAGCAGGGCGATCACGATCATGGAGACCAGCATCACGCTGCGCTCGTTCCGCCCGGTGACCGCAAGCATTCCCCGGCCGATGGCTGCCGCCACTCCGGTGTCAAATATGGCAATACCCACAACCATCATCCCTGCGATGAGGAACACCGTGTCCGAAGCGAACCCGGAGAAGGCCACTCCGAAATCTACCGTGCCCATAATCGCAAGGGCAGTGCACGCTCCCACCGCAGTCACCGCAAGCGGGAGCCTCTCGGTCACATAGAGCACGATCGCCACGCCCAGGACGATGAGTGCCTGTATTGCTGGGTCCATGCGTCCTCTCTCGTTCGCGCGGCAGCGGTGTCGCCTGGAGCCCCGGCCTGCATGCCGCGGCCGCAGAATGGCGTGAGCCTATCGGCAAGACCGACCTCGGTCAACCGGAGCCGTGGCTGCGGCTCCACCTGGCGCCAGAGAGTTCATCAGAGGACGTCGCAGCGCCGGAGGAGCAGTACCGCTAGCAGCACGAACACCGTCAGATATGCCCCCAGCACAGCAGCTGCCTGCACCGCCGGCGCGTCGAGAAAACCGTGCCCGGCCAGAACCCCGAAGTGCCGTCCGAGGGCGCCGGCATTGGTCCCGATCAGTGCTGCCCGGAACGCCTCACCGGTCCTCACCGGCCACGGCACGGCCGTGACGAGAAGGCTCTCGATGACGAGCTGGTAGACAAGCCCCAGGCCGACGGCGAGGCCGGTGCCACGCAGGGCCGTGGCGAGCAGGAAGCCGAGGGAGCCCCAGACCGACATCAAGAGCCACCCAGCGCCCAGCCCGGCCACTACGGTGCCGGCCGACGGGAGCACGACAGGCATGCCCTCCAGGGCTGCGATGACCATGCTGCAGCCGAACGCGACCAGGAACGAGATCATCGTGAATGCGCTCAATGCGACGGCCAAGGCGATGAGCTTGCCTCCGCCCAACACCAGCCGTGAAGGACCTTGGGTGACGATCGTCTTCAGTGTTCCCCATCGGAACTCGCTTCCCATCGCAAGTGCCCCCAGGATCAGGGCCAGCGCCCCGCCGGTCCCCGCAAGCGCCCCCAGCGCGTTGCCCACGAACGTGCTGGGCATCAGGTGCGCCCGCAGCTGCTCATCCCGATATCCCAGCTCCTCGCTCTCCATCTGAAGGACCGCGTACAAGGACCCGTAGCCGAACAAGGCCTGGGTGAGCACGAGCACCGTCAGCAGCACCCACGGGGCGGAGCGCTTGCGCAGCTTGAGAAGCTCCGCCCTCAGCACCCCGCGCATCAACCGCCCTCCTCGGTGAGCTCCAGGAACACGCTCTCCAGCGACCGCTGCAGCCGTCTGAGTTCACGCACGCGCACACCGGCCTCCTGCAGCGCAGCGTTGAGGTCGCCCGCCCGATCGCCGTCCAGACTGAGTTCCAGCTTCCCCCCCACCACCTCAACATCCGAAACACCGGGGAATTCGCGACACACACGTTCGGCGGCCTCGAGAGGCTCAGCTTCCACGACGAGCCGCCCCCCGGCCCGCAGCTCCTCGACCGGCGCCTGTCGTACCATTCGGCCCTTGTCGATGACGCCCACCCGATCGCAGACCTGCTCCACCTCCCCAAGAAGATGGCTGCAGAGCAGGACCGTACGCGCACCGCGCCCCACCGCACGGATCAGAGTGCGCATCTCAGCCATGCCTTTGGGGTCAAGGCCCCGGGTGGGCTCGTCGAGTATCAGTAGCTGTGGATTCTTGAGGAGGGCCGCAGCCACGCCCAGGCGCTGGCGCATGCCGAGCGAGTAGGACTTGAGCTTCGACCCCCCCCTGTCTGAGAGCTCAACGGTGCACAGGGCCTCGTCGACCCTCGTCGCGCTGACCCCGCAATAGCGGGCGAGGACCCTCAGGTTGTCCCTGCCGGAGAGATAAGGGTAGAAGGCCGGCTCCTCCACGAGCGCTCCCAACTGTGCCAGACCTTCCCCATCCCCCGGGGGCCTGCCGAGGACCGTCGCTGTGCCTGCCGTGGGCCGCACGAGGCCAAGCAGCATACGCAGTGTGGTCGTCTTGCCTGCCCCGTTGGGGCCAAGCAGCCCGTACACTTCCCCCCGCCGCACCTCGAGGTCGAGCCCGGCCACCGCAACGGTCTCCCCGAAACGCTTAGTCAGTGCTCGAGTCTCGATCGTGATCGTCTGGTTCTTGCTCTCCATCGCCCATCGCCCTGTCCGACCCGCCTCACCTACGATACAGGAACATTCCCAACCAGGCCAGCACCCCCATGTTGCCGAGGCGGACAAAGCGCGTAGAATTCGGGCGCATGGAACCCCGTTGGCCCAAGGCGTACAAGACCAAAGTGGTGGAGCCGATCAGGCTTCTGAACCGCGCGGACCGTGAGACTCGTCTACAGCAGGCGGGCCACAACGTGTTCAACCTCGCCGCGGGCGACGTCTATGTCGACCTTCTGACGGACTCGGGAACAGGCGCCATGTCCCAGGCCCAGTGGGCTGCGCTCGTCGAAGGAGACGAGTCCTACGCCGGATCTGCCTCATACGAGCGTTTCCTCGAAACGGTCCGGGAGATCACGGGGATGCCGCACGTGCTCCCCACCCATCAGGGACGCGCCGCCGAACATGTGCTCTTCTCCACACTACTTGAGCCAGGCTGCATCGTCCCGAGCAACACGCACTTCGACACCACGCGTGCTAACGTGATCGCCGCCGGAGGCCGGGCCGTCGATCTTCCGATTCCCGAGGCTCGTGACCCGGAGGACCTTCATCCTTTCAAGGGGAACATGGATGTGGCCGCGCTCCAGGCGCTGATCGCGCGCGAAGGCGCCGAGCGGATCCCCGCGGTGATCATGACGATCACGAACAACACCGTGGCCGGTCAGCCGGTCTCGCTGGCCAACCTGCGCGAGGTGGCGGCGCTTGCTCGAGAGCGCGGCATCCCCCTGTTCCTCGACGCAGCCCGCCACGCAGAGAACGCGTTCTTCATCCGAGAACGTGAGCAGGGCCAGCAGCACCGCTCGATCCCGGACATCGCACGTGAGGTCTTCGGACTCGCCGACGGCTGCCTCATGTCGGCCAAGAAGGACGGTCTGGCGAACATCGGCGGCTTCCTCGCCGTGCATGATGCGGCACTGTGGGCACGCTGCCGCGAGCGGCTGATCCTCGTGGAGGGGTTTCCCACCTATGGGGGCCTCGCCGGACGCGATCTGGGTGCTGTAGCTGTCGGGCTCCGTGAGGCCATGGGACTCGCTTACCTGCGCGATCGCATTGGGCAGGTGGCCTGGCTCGCCCGGGAACTGCACGAGAGGCAGATTCCCGTCTACCGACCACCGGGAGGCCATGCGGTCTACGTCGACGCGCGAGGCACGCTGCCTCACATCCCCGCTGCACGGTTCCCGGGACAGGCGCTTGTGTGTGCCCTGTACGTGGAGGGCGGGATCCGAGCCGTCGAGGTGGGAACGGTGATGTTCGGCGACGCGGCCCACATGGACCTCGTCCGGCTCGCCGTGCCGCGGCGCGTGTATGCCCAGGAGCACCTTGCGTGGGTCGCCGAGACACTGGAGTCCATCCGCGTCCGCGCGACCGAGGTCAAAGGGCTGCAGATGACCGAGGGCGAGGGACCGCTCCGCCATTTCGTGGCGCGCTTCCGCCCTGTCGGCTAGAAAGGTGCTCTCCTGATCTGGATCGGTTTTGCATTGTCGCTCGCCGCCCTGCTGGCGCTGGCGCGCTGGAGTCTGTGGATCGGCATGTTCAGTGCCGCGCTGTTGCTCGGGGTGTTCACCCTCCCGCCTGTCGACGTGCTGGGCGCTGTCGCCGGGGTGCTCAGCGACCCCTCCGTGATGCTGCTCGCCCTCGCGGTGACGATCATCCCACTCGTGGGCGCAGTCCTGGAGCGCACCGGCCGCATGGACACACTGGTCGCGAACATGCGTATCGGCCGGAGGGCCTTCGTGGCGCTGTCGCCGGCGATCCTCGGTATGCTCCCCATGCCGGGGGGTGCACTGCTCTCCTCGCCCATGGTCGAGCGGGCCGGAGGCGCGCCGGCGGACGTGCGCGCTGCGGTGAACGTGTGGTTCCGTCACGCGCTGCTTCTGATCTACCCGTTGTCGCCTTCGTTGATCGCTGCGGCCAAACTGGCCGGCCTGGAGGTCTGGGACGTTATCCCCTTCCAGCTCCCCGCGTTCGCCCTGACGTGCCTCCTGGGCTACATCTTCCTCCTGCGGCTGTACTCCGGAAAACTCGCGTACACGTCTGCGTTTTCCCTGAGAGGGTTGCTCGTGCCGCTGGGGATCCTGCTCATCGCCCCGGCGCTCGACTTCGTCCTCAAGTCGGTCGCACCGCTCCCGGTCCCCGAGCTAGCCACAGCGATCGGCGTTTCGGTGAGCCTGGCCCTGGGCATCTGGGGCATGCTGGGGCCCCGCCAGCTCATCGCGCTCGCCCGCAAGGCACGGCCATGGAGGTTCGGACTCATCATCGTGGGCATGTTCGCCTACTTGGCCGTGTTCAAAAGCTCAGGGGCACCCGAGGCACTGGCGGAGCTGCCGCTTACACCTCATCTTCTGAGCGTCGGGGTCGGACTTCTCCTGGGGTTGGCCACGGGTCGAGAGCAGGCTCCGGCGTCCATCGTGGTGCCCGTCTTCCTGGCAAGCTTCGGTACGCTCTCTCCATGGGGATTCGCTGTCATGTACTTCTCGATCTACATCGGGTTCGTCATGTCCCCGGTCCACCCTTGTGTGACCGTGTCCGCCGAGTACGCCGGTACAACACTCGGGGGGCTACTCAGACGCCTGCTGGCTCCGAGTGCGATCGCCCTGGGGGCGGCGCTGGCGGCGAGCTTCCTCGTGTTCTGAGGCGCTGCGCCTGGGGCAGCGCGATCCCCGCGAGGATGGCCGCCGCCCCCGCGATCTGCAGCGCTACGAGGCGCTCGCCCAGCAGGATCCATCCCATGAGCCCCGCGAACACCGGCTCCATGGTGAGCACGATCGCCGTGTAGGCCGCGGTCGCAGCCCGCTCCACCCAGGCCAGGACGCCGAACGCGACCGTGGTCGCCAGCACGCCTGTGATCACAATGGCCGTCCAGGCCTCGGGCGACAGCGTGAAGGTCGGGCGCTCCAGCGCGAGCGCCCCCACGAACGCAAAAGCCGCCATGACCGCCAGCTTGGGTGGCAGGAGTGCCCGGTAGTCTCCCTGTTTGGCCCAACGGTCGAGCAACACGAGATAGATCGCAAACGAGCATGCGCAGAGGACGGTGAGGAGGTCCCCTAGACCCGTCGGGCCCAAGGGCTTCCCGTCGCCGAACACCAAGAGCCCCAGTCCTGCCGCGGCGAGGGCTGCTCCGCACCACGTGATTCGTGCGGCGCGCGTGCCCAGGAAGTGCGCCAGTGGGGGCACCAGCACCACCGAAAGGCCTGTGATGAGTGCCGACTTCTGCACCGTGGTGTACATGAGGCCCCACGTCTGGAAGAGGTACCCTCCAAACAGAGCGATGCCCAACAGCACTCCCCGGGCCGTCTGACGCCGGTCCTGTCCTGGACGCCACAACATCAGACTCAATCCGGCTGCCAGGGCAAAGCGCAGGGAGAGGAACCACCATGGGCCGACCTCGCTCAGCCCTTGCTTGACGAGGACAAAGGTCCAGCCCCAAATGAGCGCCACCGCCAGCAGTGCCAGCGTGGGCATCAGGCGCAGATGAAGTGGATCACGTCGCCGTCCCGGACGACGTAGTCCCGCCCTCCGCGTGCGACGCGGCCCGCCTCACGCAGCGCGCGCTCCGACCCAGCCGTCAGCAGCTGATCCAGGCTCATCACCTCCGCCAGAACGAACCGGGAGCGAAAGTCCGTGTGGATCTCTGCCCCGGCGTCTGGGGCCGCGGTGCCGTCTGGGACGGTCCAAGCACGTACCTCGGGTCCCTCCACAGTGTAGAACGTCACCAATCCAAGGAGTTCGTAGGCCGCTCGGACAAGCCGGATGAGCGCAGATTCGGTCAAACCCCAAGCCGAGAGCAGCACGGCCTGTTCTTCGGCGTCCTCTGCCGCCTCAGCCACCTCGGCCTCGAGCCGCCCCATGAGAGGGATCCAGTGGGCTCCGTGCGCCTCGGCGAACTGCCTGATCTCCTCGAGCCGTGCCCTCGCGTCCTCCTCGCCGATGTTGGCCACGTACAACACCGGCTTGGCGGTGAGCGGTGCCAGTTCGGCCAAGAGCGCGCGCTCCTGCTCGGTGAGCGCCAGCGCACGTATGGGGTTACCCATCGCCACCTCCTGGACCAGCCGCTCCAGCACCGTCAGCTCGGCCTTCGCCGGCCTGTCCCCGGTCCGTGCGACCTTGGCCGCCCGCTCGCGCCGCCGCTGCAACGTCTCCAGATCCTTCAGGAGCAATTCTGTCTCCACAATCTCGATGTCCCGCCGGACGTCCGGCGTCCCAGCGGGATGGGCGACGTTGAGATCCTCAAAGCAACGTACCACATGGAGGATCGCATCCACTCCACGTATATCGGCGAGGAACTGGTTCCCGAGGCCTTCGCCCTGCGACGCGCCCTGGACCAGACCCGCGATGTCCACGACCTCGATGGTGGTGGGCACGCGCCGTTTGTCCGGGAACAACCCAGCCAGGCGATCGAGGCGTCCATCCGGGACGGCAACCACGCCGCGGTGAGGGTCGATGGTGCAGAAGGGATACGCCTCAACGCGCGAGGCCCCAGAGGTGAGCGCGTTGAAGATGGTGGATTTGCCGGCGTTGGGCAGCCCGACGAGCCCGAGACTCCGGCTCACCGCATGGCCTCCCGGGCATATCGGGCGACCTCGGCCGGTGTCCGCGCCACAGGCACGCCTCTGTCTTCCAAGTGGCGCGCCTTGGAGGCCGCTGTTCCCTCGCTGCCTGAGACGATGGCGCCCGCGTGCCCCATGCGCTTGCCCGGTGGGGCCGAGAAACCAGCGATGTAGGCGACCATGGGCTTGCCCAGTTCACCTACCGCGTAGTCAGCGGCCTCCTCTTCGGCGGTCCCGCCGATCTCCCCGAGGAGCACGATGAGCTGCGTCTCGGGATCGTCGCGGAACAGGGGGAGCAGGTCCATGAACGAGCTGCCGATGATCGGGTCGCCCCCGATTCCCACCACGGTGGATTGACCCAGCCCTGCTGCTGACAAATGCTGGGCCACCTCGTAGGTCAGGGTTCCCGAGCGCGACACCATGCCGACAGGACCGGGAGTGAACACGTCACCGGGCATGATGCCCACCTTGGCTTTTCCCGGCGAGATGAGCCCCGGGCAGTTGGGCCCCACCAGGCGGATGCCCTGGGCCGCAAGCAGCGGGCGCACACGCAGCATGTCGTGAAGCGGCACTCCCTCGGTGATACACACGATGAGTGCGATGCCCGCATCGGCCGCCTCAAGCATGGCGTCCATGGCGAAACCGGCCGGGACGAACACGACCGAGGTGTCGGCTTGCCGTTCTTCCACGGCTTCGGCGACGGTGTCGTACACAGGGATCCCCTCGACGCTCTGGCCCCCCTTACCGGGGGTGACCCCTGCCACCACCCGGGTGCCGTAGCGGACCATATGTCCTGTATGGAAGCGTCCCTCATTCCCCGTAATCCCCTGCACGACGACCCGCGTTCCAGCATCCACTAGTATGGACAATCCCCTCACCTCGCTTGGGGGAAGCATAGGGGGGGGGCGACGCTGCGGCAAGCCGGTCGGTTGTGGGCAAGCACAGCGCCGGCTAGCATCCCCTCATGAGTGTACGTGTTCGCGTGGACGATGCCTGCTACCGAGTCGAGGGATGCCTGCTGGACAAGGACGGCACGCTCCTCTCCTTCGACCATTGGCTGCAGGTGATGCGCGTCAGGGCAGAGAGGCTCGCTTCGACCTTGTCGTTGTCCCCGGCGGCCGGCCGGCAGTTGCTTTCATTCATGGGCCTGAACGGTGAAGCCGGTACCCGACCCTCGGGGATCATCCCCATGCCCCGCAGCGAGGCCGAAGCGGCGGTGGCCGGATACCTGAGCGAGATGACCCAGCTCACGCCGACCGAGGCGGCAGACCTAGTTCGTACGGTGTTCGCCTCGGTCGACGCAGCGTTCCCCTTCGAAGCCCACCTAAGGCCCACCGTCGGAGCCGAGGCCTTCTTGCGGGCGCTGCGCAGCGCGGGAGGACGGG
>PWTC01000111.1 GCA_003563005.1 Candidatus Acetothermia bacterium | reverse complement strand
TCCCTGGGGCGACCCTGGGCTACGGGTCTGGAGGTCCAGCTGAGCTTTTTGCAGGATCCCGTCGTGCTAGGCCTCCAGTTCGGAGCCAAGACGAGCGCCGACGATGGGAGCACGTGGGGATCGGCGGCGTTGGGAGCCGTCTTCGTGGCCAGTCGGCAGATCACGCTGGGCGCATCGGCCAGTCTCTCTGTGCCCGTCGGCCAGGCAGGGGCGCCCGCTGCCTCGCTTGGCCTGAGGGTTCGCTACGCGTTGGATCTGGAGGCTCGGCGAGAGGTGGAGGCCCGCGCGAACCTGGGGGTGAGCGGGGAAGCAGTGTGGTTGGGCCTTCACCTCGTGCTCGAGGGGAGGGCGTCATGACCGTGGACTGCGTGTCAGTGCGAGAGCGCTAGGAACTGCATCTCGGCGCTTGCGCCGTCGGCGAGGCGGCTCTAGGCTTGGAGGGTGAGGAAGGAGCCATTTCTACCCGATACGACCAGGAGGTGATGGAACGCATGCGAGGAAGAGGGACAGCGTGCAGAGTCCTAACGGCCTTGTTCGTGCTGGCCCTGGCGATCGCGGGCACGGCGGCTGCAGCGGACCGCGCTACGGAGATTGTCCGGGACGACTGGTTCACGTACAGCCTCGACGGCGTGACCGCAGGCTGGGTGCGGGAGGTGGTGCACAGGACGGAGGCGCACTACCGCACCACGCAGACGATGGTCCTCAGGGTGGCCCGCGCCGGCCATGTGGTCGAGATGACCAGCGTCACGACCTACATCGAAGAACATGACGGGACCCCGGTGAAGATGACGCTGCAGGAGGTCGAGGGCACCGTGTCCGTCACCCAGGAGTGGGACTTCACCGGACCGCACGTGAAGCACACCGTCACCCAGTTCGGCCGCACACGTGCGAGTGAGCATCCGCACCCCGAGGGTGACTGGCTGATGGCCAAGCAGCGCGCGCGGCACGTGCGCGAGCAGGTCAAGGCAGGGGTGGAGCAGTTCACATACCGGGCCGTCGCAGCCGAGTTCGGCCTGAACCCGGTCACCGTTGTGGAGCGCCGTGTGGGCGAGAAGACCTTCGAGTTCGAAGGCGAGGAGATGCCGGTCTCCATCTGGGAACAGCGCGTTCGGGGTCTTCCCCTCCTGACGATTGAGTACCGCACGTGCGAGGGGGACTACGTCTACGGGCGTGCATCGTTGGGTTTCGGGCTGATGGAGGTGTCCCGCACGGATCGAGCGACGGCGCTCGAGGCCATGCGCGGCAGCCCGCCGGAGCTCATCGCCGGGATGCTGCTCGTCCCCGACCGCCCGATCGAGGACGTCGCCCACACCTCCCTCGTGACGTTGCGCCTTCGGGTCCGCGAGGGCGAGATGCCCAAGCTCCCCGAGGCCGGAGGACAGAGGGTCTTGGAACGCCAAGAGACTTCAACCGTCACCCGGTTCGACCCGGGCGACCCGCTGCCCGCCCTCGATTACGAGCTCGAGGATCCCGCGTATCTCGATCCCTCCGCGATGGTCGACTTCGAGGACCCGGCAGTCGCCCGGCTGGTGGAGGAGACGACACCCGACGAGTCGGTCACGAAGCTCGAGCTGGCCGAGCGGCTACGCGCATTCGTCTATGACTACATCACGGTGAAGGACCTCGACGTCGCCTACGGCACCGCGTCGGCGGTGGCACGGGATCGACGCGGCGACTGTACCGAGCACGCGGTGCTGCTGATTGCCTTGCTTCGCGGCCACGGGATACCGGCGCGCGGAGCGACCGGTCTCATGTACGTGGAAGCACTGGAGACCGGGGAGTACATGTTCGGCTGGCACATGTGGGTGCAGGCCCTGGTTGACGGGCACTGGGTCGATCTCGAGCCCTCGTGGCCGGAGGGCCTCCCCCACGCTGCGTACGTGCTCACGAGCGTATCCAGCCTGGCGGACCGCGACGATCCGGCCGAGCTCGCGACCATGTTCAAGCTGATGGGCAACTTGGAGATCGAGATCGTGGAGGTGGAGCACGAGATCTAGCTCAGGAAGAGCTCGTGGAACACCTCGAGCGCCGGTCGGTGGTGCCCGGGGACGAGCACGTGGTGATTCCCCAAAGGTCGCCGCAGCATGAGCGCGGCTGCGCCACGCGGCAGCTTGAACAGAGCTTGGGTCCGGCAGAGATCTTCGCGGCCCACCTGCTCCTCGAGCACCGTGCCCTCGACGAAAAAACCGTGTTCGAGCGCCCGCCCGCCGAACCGGACGAGCGTGTAGGGCCCAGGCCGCAGCTTGCCTTCGATGGCGAGGCCAAGGCCCGACTCGAAGTGGGTGCGCAGACGGTAGCCCGAGAGCAAGGAGCGCGGCGCGGTGCAGTGGGAGAGCACGACCCGTCCCCGCTTGGCGTCGATGTCGGCGGGGTTGGCCAAGAACCCCGGTTGGCCACACAGCGCCTGCGCCACGATAAGCGCGACGAGGGCCGTGAGGTCGCCCTCGCAGCCTGCGGGCACCCCGCGGCTTGCCAGCTCGGCGAGCGCCCAGCACGCGGTCATCTCGTCGGCGAGGAGCTCGAAACAGGCGATGGAGAGGGCGGTCAGTCCTTCGTCGTCCATGAGGCACTCGAGGGCGTGCAGCACCCGCCCCGCCATGTACCGCGCCCCCGGAGCTAGGTCGACCTCCTCGCCTGGGAGGGCCGCGGTGGCATCCTGGGGCAGTCGGTCGCGCAGCGCCTGAAGGGGAAGCTCTCTGATCTCAAGTCCCAGCTTCTCCTCGAGCGTTGCGGGGTCGGGGCTACTGGCGACAAGCCAGGGCGCAGCTCCACCGATCCAGCCTATGCGATGCCCGCGGAGTGCTGCCGCGAGGTCGCGCGCGCTCAGCGCCGAGCCAAGGATCTCTTCGGAGGCCACATCGTCCAGGTGGACGAGGCGTGCCTGTCGTTCTCTCGCCTGAAGGGCGGCCACCACCTCCATGGCGGCGGGCAGGGCGTTGCGGGCGCCGTGCGCCAGAACCAGCAAGGGACCGGAGAACTCGGCGGAAGCTG
>PWTC01000152.1 GCA_003563005.1 Candidatus Acetothermia bacterium | reverse complement strand
CTCGACATCGAAGCGGATCTGACGGGCCGAGACGGTCTCGTACGGCTGGCTCGCCTGGACGATGTCCCATACGCCCTGCATCGACTCCAGTACCTCCACCGTCACATCGACGTCCTTGGCCGACCGGAGCACGATGCGGTACGTATCCCGATAGAGCACATCGGTCGGTTGTCGCCGCCTGATGAGCGTGCGCTCGCCGGTGAGGTCGAACGCCGAGCCGATCGCCAGCTCGATCCGCTCGCCCACGGGGGTGTGGCCGATCCTCGCGGCGCCGGCGAAGAGCTCACCTTCGTCCTCGAAGACGCGCACCTCGCCCGCCGGAAGCGGGACAAGCTCGTTCTCGAAGGCGACGATGACCTCAACCGGTCCTCCCCGGAAGCGGTACACGCGCTCATAGTCAAGCGAACCCGAAACGAGCGGGACATACACCGTCCCCTCGCCGAGATCGACCCGCCCCGGGAGCGTATACCGTTGGTACTCGGCGGCCGGCGCGACCTCGACCTCGGCGGCCGGCGGGGCTGCCATGAGCGCCAGAGGCGCCGGCAACCCGGCGTCTGCCGATCGTGGCGCCCCCACATCGCCGGCAAGGAGCTCGATCTTCGCCTCGTCAAAGGTCACGCCGGTCGTGTTGACGAGTTGCGCCCAGCCGGTCAGGTCGAGCCCGTCGTCGCCGAGCACCGCGGCGTAGCGCACCGACCACCGCAGGCCCCGGGTAAGGTACCGCAGCACGACCTCCGCCGGTCCCTCCTGCGCCGAATACTGGAGTTCCACTGCGGCTCCAAGGGGCTCCGGCAGCATGAGCCGTTCGTAGTCCGGTACGATCACGGTGCCGTCCAGCGTGGCCATCACGAGGTTCTGCCCGGCAGCCAGAAGCCGGCCCGTCAGCGTACGACCCCCGGCCATCACCTGCACGACGTGTCCGATCAGGTCCGACGGTCCGGCGGGGACCACCAGGTCGGTCCGAGGGTCGATCGGACCGGCCAGCAACTCAGCCAGGCCAAGCGGCCGCGTGCGGAGCAGGGTGAGGCCCTCCACGGTGAGGCTGTCCGGCATCCATTCGCGTGGCAGGCCCCGGAGAAGCAGCGTGCCTTCCTGCTCCAACTCGAGGACGCGCGCTTCCTCCACAAAGGCAAAGCCCGGCGAGTAGATCACCAGGCGCGGTGCTCCCCATCCGATCATGGTCGTTCCCAATACCAAGCACAACACAAGGAACTTCTTCACTTCGATCACCCCTTGAGTAACGGGTTGGCGGGATCCCCACACCTGCGCCCGTCGGCCACCTCCTCGCGTAAGGCCAGTTCTCGCACGCACAACGCAGGCAATCGCCCATGGCCCTCGCTGGCGCGTTTCGTTCCCGTGCCTCCATCGCATAGTACACCCCCCGCGGGCTCGGGGTTCCAGGCCGTTGTTTGCCTTGTTCCCGCCGGAGCTTCCGCTCGTAACCGATGAGCTTTGCGCAGTCCTCTCAGCCGCTCTCCCGCCTAGGGGGCAGCAACGAGGGCGGTGTGGCTGCACACCGCCCTCGGGCCACGTTCTTCGCAACTACCGTCTGCGACCGTTTCCGTGTGGGTCCATCGCCCCTTAAGGGCTCAAGCTGACCGTGATGGTCTGCGTAACGTGGGGCCACACGAAGATGTTTCTTGACCACACAAAGTGCGCACCGCTGCGCAGCCGAACTGTGTGGATGCCGGCTGGCAGGGACAGGTCAACGGGCGTCCTGCCCCGGTAGGTGCCCCCAATGTAGACGTCAAAGCCGGGAGGTATGGAGATGATCCTCACGGTCCCTTGTCCTGCAACCGGGACCTCCTGCAGATGGGCGTGAACCTGCTGGACACCGCCCGCCACGATCTGGACGGTCGTGTTGTAGTGCTGAAATCCAGCGAGAAAAACCGACACACTATACTGACCCGGCGCCAGCGGGATTTCGAAGGGCTGCCATTGCGCGGTGACCCCGCGCGGCGTGCCGTTGACCAGCACCTGGGCCCCCGCAGGCGTGGACGTCACCCTGAGGGTGCCCTGTTGGGCGACGGGCGCACCCGCGATCTGATAGCTGGTGAAGTTGAACGCTTGTTCGGCACCCCAGGGTAGCTGTTGGGCCAAGTAGTCCATGAACTGATGGATCCAGGCGCCTTCGCTTAGGTGCAGCGGCGGGAATGGGATCGGGTTGTGTGGGCCTACTCCCGGAAGAGGGTGCGACAGGGCCATAACCTGAAGCCACTTCCAGCCTTCCGGCGGGCCAGCCTCCAGCCTGTACCGACTGCCCGGCGTGGGTATGGTATGGGTTCCCGCTTGGAAGTAGTTGTTCGGATCGTGTGGGCTGGGGAAGAGCTGGGTGATCTCATGTCTTACGGTGCACACGTTCCACACGTAGACGTAGGCCGGTGCACTGATGTCGAAGTTGATCGTGCCCCGTTCACCGATCACGTAGGCGGCCTTATCCATGCGAATGCTGGTCTGCAGTGCATCCTCGTCTATGGGCACACCTATCATGGAGAAGACCACGACAGCTTCGTCGTCAGGGTCCGCAGGGGCCTGAGGGGCAACTTGATCCGGCGCGATGATCCCCACCGGAGGCTGTTGTGGCTGCTGTGGCGGCGGCGGTGGTGGTGGAGGCGGCGGTGGCGGTGGAGGCGGCGGAGGCGCTGGTCCAGCGCCGTCGACGTTCACCTGGATCGTGCCGCAGGCGAATGTGACCTGACCTGGTGCGTCGATGTCGATTTGATCCGAATGGCCGTCGCGCGTGAACTCAAGCCGCACCCTATTGGGCTGCACCGGGAGATCCCTGTAGGACATCCTTGCCGTCGCGGTGCGGGGGATGATCCAGTTCACGGGGTTGGCTACGTATTGCTGCCCCCCGACATACAGCCGGATCATGGTGACGACGAGTTGGTTGCAGTTGTTGTTGGTCAGGATGATCTCGATGTCCGTTCCTGCTAGCCCTGTGAGCGGCAACATCACCAGCGCCAACAGGGCCACCCACAACACCCGTCGT
>PWTC01000139.1 GCA_003563005.1 Candidatus Acetothermia bacterium | reverse complement strand
TCCGGCGGGCAACGCACCATCTGGGGAGTCTGCAGGACCGCCATGAAGGAACCATGGAGATCGCGTGTCCGAGCTGTCGAGGTTCGAGTTCTACATATGTGCAGCGGATGGCATATCCATCAACGGCACCCGCCCCCTGAGCCCTACCCGAAGACTTCCTCCGGGGCGCGGTACTGCAGCGCCTCGGCCACATGCTGGGCCCCGATCTCCTCGGCCCCTTCCAGGTCGGCAACCGTCCGTGCCACCTTCAGCGTCCGTGCGTAGCCCCGCCCCGTCAACGCGAAGTGGTCGATCGCCCGCGCCAAGAGGTCCCGCCCCTCCCGAGAGGTGCGACATCCCTCCTCCAGTTCGCCCACGCTCATCTGCGCGTTCGTCCGGCCCTCCGCCCCCAGCCTCCGTCCCTGCATCGCACGCGCTCTCTCCACCCGAACCCGCACCGCCTCCGAGGGCTCTCCTCCTCCCTCCCCCAAGAGCTCCTCCTTCGTCAGCCTGGGCACCTCCACAAAGAGATCCATGCGGTCAAGAAAGGGCCCCGACAGACGCTTCCGGTAGGCCGCGATCTCGTGCGGCCGACACCGGCACGCCCGCCCCGGATCCCCCAGATGCCCGCATCCACACGGGTTCATCGCCCCCACCAGCGTGAGCGATGCCGGAAACGTCACCGCCACCCCGCTGCGCACCACGGTGATCTTCCGGTCCTCCAGCGGCTGTCGCAGCGCCTCCAGCACCTTGCGGTCGAACTCCGGTAGCTCATCGAGAAACAACACCCCATGGTGGGCCAGGGTGATCTCCCCCGGCGCGGGCACCCCATGCCCACCGCCCACCATCCCCGCGTACGAGATCGTATGGTGGGGCGCCCGGAACGGCCGCCACATGACAAGCGGGCACTCCGGCGACGTCAGGCCCGCCACCGATCGGACCCGCGTCACCTCCAGCGCTTCCTCGAAGCCAAGCTGCGGCAGCACCCCCGGCATGCACCGGGCCAGCAACGACTTGCCCGCCCCCGGTGGGCCTACAAGTAGGAGGTTGTGCCCTCCGGCAGCCGCGATCTCCAGCGCCCGGCGCGCGTGTTCTTGCCCCCGTACAAGCGCCAGATCGATGGCATCAGGCGGGGGGCCCGGCTGGGGGACGATGCGGGCGACGGGCTGCACTTCACGCGTGCCCCGCAAGATCCCGATCACCTCCGTGAGCGTGGCGGCCGCGTACGCCTCGACTCCCTCCACCAGGGCGGCTTCGGCCGACGAATCGGGAGGGACGACGATCCTGCTGAGGCCCGCCTCACGCGCCGCGATGGCCACGGGGAGCACGCCCCGGACACCTCGCAGGCGCCCGTCGAGGCCCAGCTCCCCTAGAAACACGGTCCCCTGCGCCGAGCTGGGCGGGACAGCCCCCATCGCCAACAGGAGCGCCACGGCCAGCGCAAGATCCAGGCCCGCCCCCTCCTTGCGGAGGTCCGCCGGGGCCAGGTTGGCCGTGATGCGCCCCTCCGGCATGGAGAGGCCGGCATTGCGGAACGCCGCTCGCACACGCTCGCGTGCCTCCGCAACTTCCTTCTCAGCGAGGCCGACGATGGTGAACGAGGGGTACCCACCGCCGACGTCGCACTGCACCTCGATGAGCCGTGCCTCAATCCCGTAAGGTGTGCCTCCAAATGTCCTAGCGAACATCCTGTTCCCCGAAAGCACCACGGATGTGCCGCACGCCGTCTGGCGCCACGGCCACAATGTCGAATCGGATCGGGAGTTCGGCATCCACCCGTCCGATGAACGCGTGCGCCGTCCGCCACAGGCTCCGGCGCTTGGCCCGCGTGACCGCCTCCTCGGGCCTCCCAAACCGCGTGCCACCCCGCCCCTTCACCTCCACGAAGACGAGCACCGGCCCGTCACGGGCCACGATGTCCACCTCACCGCCGCGCCAACGCCAGTTTCGGGCGACGATCCGCATCCCGCTCGCCTTGAGGTGTGCACAGGCGAGGTCCTCCGCACTCCTTGCCTCGACCATGCCTTCCCATGGTACACCCCTCCCGATTGGTCCCGCATCCCCGCGGCGCCTATACTGAGTCACCATGCGTATCCTGATCCGCAGCATCCAGGTGATCGCGGCCCCGGGGCAGCCGCCCCTCCCTCCATCGGACGTGGTGATCGAGGGCGGGCGTTACCACGCCATCTTGCCGGTCGGAACGGCGACCGGCCGGTTCGACCACACGGTCGACGGGGCCGACCGCGTGCTCATGCCGGGCCTCGTCAACGCCCACACCCACCTCGCCATGACCCTGTTCCGTGGGCGGGCGGCCGACATGCCGCTCATGCGCTGGCTGGAGGAGGAAATCTGGCCTGCCGAGCGCAAGCTCACCGGCGAAGACGTGTACTGGTTCTCGTTGCTCGGTCTTGCGGAGATGATCCGCTCGGGGACGACGGCCTTCGCGGACATGTACTTCTTCATGGAGGAGGTGGCCCGTGCGGTCGGGGAAGCAGGGGTCCGCGCGCTCCTCTCCTACGGGATCATCGCCCCGACACCCGACCGCGTGCAGCCCGAGATCGACAAGGCGAGCACCTTCGCGCGTGCCTGGAACGGAGAGGCCGAGGGCAGAATACACACGGCACTCTCGCCCCACGCTCCCTACACCTGCGGCCCCGAGGTGTGGCAGGCCTGCGTGCAACTGTCCTCGGAGCTAGGCATTCCTATCCACACGCACCTCGCCGAGACACGCGAAGAGGTGCAACGCATGCAGTCCCAGACGGGCGTGTCGCCTGCCCGCTGGCTGGCCGACCTCGGCGTGTTCTCCGTGCCTGTGATCGCGGCACACTGTGTCCACGTCTCAGCGGAGGACATCGCACTCCTCGCCGAGCATGAGGTGTTCGCGGTGCACTGCCCGACTTCGAACGCCAAGCTCGCCTGCGGGATCGCCCCGGTCGCCGACCTCGTCCAGGGAGGGGTGACCGTCGCGTTGGGCACGGACGGCCCCGGCTCGGCCGGCGACCTCGACATGATCGAGGAGACCCGCCTGGCCGCGTTGCTGGGGAAGC
>PWTC01000064.1 GCA_003563005.1 Candidatus Acetothermia bacterium | reverse complement strand
TGCTTCTGGAGTCGACGTACGGCAACCGGGTGCACCGGCCGACGGCGGAGTCCGTCGAGGCGTTGCGGCAGGCGATTGTGGAGACGTTCGAGGCAGGCGGGAATGCCATCTTGCCCTCGTTTGCCCTCGAACGCACCCAGGAGGTCTTGCACCTTCTGTTCACCTTCTGGCAGGAGCGGACGATACCGCGCTGCAGGATCTACCTCGATTCACCCCTGGCCACCGCGGCCACGAAGATCTTCGACAAGTTCGCGGATCGCTTTCCGGAGCCTGCGCGGAAGCTGTTCAGCAAGAAACATGATCCCTTCGACTTCGAGCTGCTCGAGTACACGTTGACGCGGCAGGCTTCCAAGCGCATCAGCACCAACGACGAGCCGGCGATCATCATCGCCGGCTCGGGCATGTGCACCGGCGGACGTGTGCTCCACCACCTCCGGAAGAACCTCCCGCGGCAGGAGTCCTCGGTGGTGTTCGTGGGCTTCCAGGCGGAGGGCACCTTGGGCAGAGAGATCCTGGAGGGGGCGAAGCAGGTCTCCGTGCTCGGTTCGATCGTCCCGGTGCGGGCTCGCATCATCCGCATCGATGGCCTCTCGGCGCATGCCGATCAGCCGATCCTGGTGGACTGGGCACTGAACGCCGACCCTGGGAAGGTTTACCTCGTCCACGGCGAGCCTCCGGCGCTGGAGGCGCTGCAGGGGCGACTCCAAGAGCACGGCCTGGACGCCGACATCCCCGCTTGGCACACCACCGTCGACGTATGAGTGTGTGCGTGCTGGGCGAGCTGGCCATGGAGTTGGCGGTCGCGCTCCCCGGTGTTCCCCCTGCGGAGGGGAGGGTCGTGGGGCAGGAAGTCGACTGGCGGCCGGGAGGCTCTGGCTATCTCATGGCGGCCTGCCTGGCGAGGCTGGGGATCGCCACATCGCTCGCCGGCGCTGTGGGCGATGATGTGTTTGGAGAACAGGTGCTCTCTGGGGCACGAGGGGCGGGTGTGGACGTGGAGCGCGTGACTGTGGCACCAGGTCGCGGGACCGGTGTCACGGTGCAGGCGGTGTCGCCTGGTGGGCAGCGAACGCTGGCGGTCGTGCCGGGTGCCAACGAAGCGCTCGCGGCGCCTACCTCGGACGCGGCGGTCTTCAGAGGCGGGTGCACAGCGCTTGTGTTGGACTTGGCACTGGGTCAGGACGTTCTGCGGGCGATGTTGAGCCGTGCTCCCGAGAGGATGCTCGCCATCGGGCACGGAGCGCCCGCCCGGGACACGGGGCTTCCCTGGGCCCGGCTCGATCTGACGGTTGTCAGCCCGCAAGATCTCCGAATGGGCGACCGGAGTTCCCCCCTGACGATCGACGAGGTGGCGACGGAGGCAGCCCCCCTCATGGCGCTGGGACTCAAGCAGGTGGTCGTCTGTGCTGGCTCGGAGGGGGCCTTCCTCGTTGAGCGCGACGGGGCCACGCATTTCCATGCTTACCCCACACGTCCCGTGGATACGAGCGGGGCGCGCGAGGCGTTCACCGCCACGCTGACGTGGGCGCTCTCGGTCGGGCGAGGCCCGTACGAAGGGATCGACCTTGCGCTGGCGGCACAGGCCCTCACCCTGAGCCGACCAGGGAGCGCCGCATCCTTCCCCGAACTCAAGGCACTCGTCGGCTTCCTCGCCGGCCAAGCCGGCCGATAGCGTCGATCGCGAGCGGCCGATCCCCCCTGCCACAGGCCTCAGAGGCTAACGACGGCGGTTCACCTGGGCCAGAAGCTTCGCCGCCCTCTCTTGACTGAGGGTGTTGTAGAGGGGGTACCGCTCGCCCACGGGTGCGTCCAGGATGCTCTGGAGTACGCGTGCGGCGTCGTCCCATCTGCCCGCCTCCATGAGGTAGTACTCGGCGAAGAAGAGCCGGTTCTCGAGGTAGTCATGCACTGACGGGTCGATCGGTCCGTGCGGGCACAGGTCGGGTTCGTCGACCACGTGGCAGAAGTACTCGAGCGCGCGGTCCAGATCTTGGACATAGCGTCCCATACCTGCCGCGGCCACTATGAAGCGTTCGAAACTGGAGCTCGGTAGCCCGCTCCAAAAGGCGCCGAGCGAGCGGTAGGCGCCGTAGCTCACATAGCTCGGCTCCAGCTCGAGGATCCGCAGGGCGATGGCCTCGGACTTGGGGGGCACCCGGCCGGTCACAGCGCGGAGGACGTCGAACTCCGCCGCGCGGAGCCAGTTGGCGTTGGCCCAGTAAAGCGCGGGGACATCGTCGACCGTAGTCACCGCTTCCTCGAAAGAGCGGTCACGCTCGGCGCGGGCGAAGTCGGGGTACATCCTCAGGCTCTTGAGTCCCCAGTGCTTCCCCTTGAGGTAGACGTTGCGCGCGGCGTCGCTTCCGGGCTCCTGGAACACGTCGGCATAGGTGTAGTAGCACTGCGAGAGCTTGACCACGACGTGCTGGAGCTCGGGAGCTACCGAGAACTCTGTCACCGCGCGCTCGTCGAGTTCATTGAGGGCTACGGTGACACCCAGGGCTTGGCGGAACGCCTCGATCGCAGCCTCGAGCTGTGCCCGGCCACTCCCATCGTAGGAGATCATCACGTCGTCCTCGGGAATCAAGGCCAGAGCATCTTCGAGTTCCATCGCTGCCACGCACGGGGCCGTAAGGACAAGGCCACAGATGACCGCTGCAAGCAACTTCTTCACGCGTTACCACCTCCGCTTGGCTGGGAGGACTATAGTGGGGGACGCACAACACAGCAACCTTGGCGCGAAGGGCCGATGGGAGTATAGTTCGGCGGAACGTCGAAACCTACGGGAGGTGGCTATGGCTGTCAAGGTAGACCTCGATCTGTGTACGGGCTGCGGGCTATGCGCCCAGATCTGTCCTGAGGTGTTCGAGTTGGGCGACGATGGGTACGCGCATGTGGTCTCCGGCGCGGACACTTCACAGGACTGTGTGGAGGAGTCGATCGACCAGTGCCCGGTCGGGGCCATCAGCCGCTAGGTGGCGGGTGGACCCGGAACACTTAATCTGTTCACATGAAACGCCTCGGGCTCGCGTTCAGCTCGGGAGGCCCGCGGGGTACAGCCCACGTGGGGGTCCTGCGGGCCCTGGAGGAAGCGGGCCTCCCGATCTATGCGATCGCCGGGGTGAGCGTGGGGGCCCAGGTTGGGGGCCTATATGCGGCCGGGGTTCCCTTGGACCGCATCGAGGCTATGTGGGCCCAGATGGGGGGCCTCCAGCTCGCCCGTGGGTTCATGCCCACATTCCCTTACCGGGGATGGTCCTCGGGTGCGGAGATCGTCCGGCTGATGCGGGAGCTGGTCGGAGACCGCACGATCGAAACACTTCCCATTCGGTTCGCGGCGGTGGCCACCGACCTCCGTTCGGGAGATCTCGTGGCACTGGATCGTGGCCCCTTGGCGGACGCGGTGCGCGCGTCCGTCTCGGTGCCGGGGCTGCTCACCCCGGTGGAACGGGATGGCTGGTTGCTGGTGGACGGCGGCCTCTCGGCTCCGCTTCCTGTGAACCTCGTTCGGTCGATGAACGCGGAGGTCGTTGTGGCTGTGGATGTGCTTGTGCCCCCCGCCGAGAAGCCGATTCACCGGCCCAACGTACTTGCGATCCTCTTTCAGATGGCCACCATCTTCCAGAAGCGCATTGCCGAACTCGAGATCGAGCTTGAGCGCCCGGAGGTACGGCTAGAGCCGGAGTTCGGCCCTCGGCCTCCAAGCTACACCGACGCACGCCATGGAGCTGAGGCTGGCTATCGAGCAATGCGCGCAGCCCTACCGCGATTGCTGGCTGAGCTCGAGCCGTGAGCGCTCGGCCTGGCCTGGCACAGACCGGTGTGGTGCTGTGTGTCGGCGTGGGGGTGCTCTCCTTCGCCGCGATTCTCGTCCGGCTTACCGAGAGCGCGCCGATGACGATCGCTGCCTGGCGGCTCATGCTGGCGACGGCCTTGCTGGGGCCGCTGTGCGCGGTCAAGTGGGGCCGGCCGTCCCTTCGAGAGGCGCGCCCGGCGCTGCTGGCCGGACTCTTCCTCGCCCTCCACTTCGGCGCCTGGATCGCGTCGCTGCGGCTGACCACCGTGGCGAGTTCGGTGGTACTTGTCGCCACCAGCCCTCTGTTTGCCGGCCTGATCGCCTCCGTCTTGGGGGAGCGGATGACACCTGCGCTGTGGCAGGGGGTGGTGTTGGCCGTGGTTGGGGGCGGCATCATCGCCTGGGGAGATATGGGCATCGCGGAGTCCTTGGCAGGGAACCTGTTGGCCCTGGTAGGGGCGGTCGCCGCTGCCGGGTACCTGGTGGTCGGCAGGAGGGCGCGGCACCGGGGTCCGCTCACGCGCTACGTGACGCTTGCGTACGCGGCCGCGGCGCTGCCGCTCCTGGCTATGGCTGGGGCGACAGGTAACCTCCTGCCGGTTGGGGGCGATTGGCTGTGGATCGCACTCATGGCGATCGGGCCGCAGCTTGTGGGACACACAAGTCTGAACTGGGCTGTGCGGCGCCTTCCGACTGCGGCAGTCGCGGTGGCGGTGCTCGGTGAGCCTGTTGGCGCGGCTGTGTGGGCGCATGTGTGGCTGGAGGAGCCGTTGGGTCTCATGCAGGGCGTGGGGATGACGCTGGTGCTCGGGGGTATCCTGCGGGCGCTCCTGGGGGGGATACAAGCGAGGAGGGAAGATGGACGACCATTGTCCGATGGATGAACTGCGGGGCTCGGGGCAACGGAAAATCGTCTGGGCTAATCGCCACATGCCGGTCCTTGGGGAGATCGAAGCGCGGATGCGGCACGAGCGCCCGTTCGCGGACCTGCGCATCGCGGTCAGCGTGCACCTGGAGGCGAAGACGGCACGGCTGGCGCTGGCGCTGCAGGCGGGGGGCGCCGAGGTTGCAGTGACAGGATCAAACCCGCTTTCCACGCAGGACGACGTGGCCGCAGCGCTGGCCGCAGGCGGGGTGACGGTACACGCGCGACGGGGTGTCAGCGCTGCGGAGTACGAGGAACACCTCCGGCGCGTGCTCGAGATCGAGCCGCACCTCGTGCTCGACGACGGCGGAGACCTCACCGGGCTGCTCCACGGGCCTTGCATGGCCTTGGGCGGGAAGGTGCTCGGTCTTTGCGAGGAGACAACCACCGGCGTGCTGCGCCTACGCGCTCTGGCACGGGCAGGAAGCCTTCGGTTCCCGGCTGTGGCGGTCAACGACGCACCTATGAAGCGGTTGTTCGACAACAGGCACGGAACCGGCCAGTCTGTGTGGGATGCCATCATGCGTGCCACCAACCTCCTCGTGGCGGGCCGAGTGGTGTTGGTCGTCGGCTACGGCCCGTGTGGCCGGGGGATCGCCGAGCGTGCTGCGGGTCTCGGCGGCAGGGTCTTGGTCAGTGAGGTCGACCCGATCCGGGCGGCGGAGGCTGCCGTGGACGGATACCAGGTGCTGCCGGCGGCAGAGGGGATTAGAGAGGCAGATTTCGTCGTCACGGCAACAGGTTGTCGTGAGGTGATCACCTGGGAACATATCGTTCGGGCAAAGCCAGGGGTTGTCCTTGCCAATGCGGGGCACTTCGACGTGGAGATCGACGTCGCGGACTTGCGGCGGCGGTGTGGAGCGACCTCCGCTCGGGATCATGTCGAGGCGTTCACGCTGCCGGGAGGAACCACCGTGTACGTCCTGGCCGAAGGCCGACTGGTGAATCTGGTGGCTGGTGATGGACATCCTGTCGAGATCATGGATCTCTCGTTTGCGCTGCAGGCGCTCAGCCTCGCTTGGCTTGCGCGGAATGCAACGGCGCTGCGACCCGATGTCTACGCGGTGCCCGCGGACACCAACCGAGCCGTGGCCGAGCTGTTCCTGGCGAGCATAGGAGCAGGCATCGACGTGCTGACGGATGCGCAGCGGGCCTATCTCGGACTAGCCAGTGGGACGAACCAGTGAGGTCCAGAGCTTGCGGAGCATGAGGTCCGCAAGGAAGGCCCCGCCAGATGCCCAGAGCAACGCCCTCCAGATGGGTATCCATATGCGAGCCTCTTGCAGCGAGGGTGGGGGAAGCTCGTCGCCGAGGAGTTTTCCGCCGGTCAAGGAGTACAGCGGTTCCAGGCGCTGCAGGTCCGGGCCGAAGGCCTGTAGGCTCTCTGCGTAGGCGATGGAGACGCCGGTGGTGGCCGCATAGGTGCCCAGTCCATCCCAGACGGCGACTAGATATGCTCCAGCGCCGGGATGAGGCATGGATGCCCGGTAGCGCCCGGGCGCCACTTGAGCGAAGTTCAGCGACTCCACGGCGCTGGCCCCCGTCAACTGGCCTATCAGGGCGAGGCCGTTGACCCACCGGCCCCCCTGCTCCACGTCGGCCGTGATCACAAGCTCCGCTCCTTGGGTGTCCCAAGAGAGGTCAACAGGTCCGCGGATCGGCCATAGCTGACCCAGCCAGTGACCCCACAGTTCTCTGACAACGCTGGAGTCCAGCCATGCCTCTGACCAGCCGCCCGCAAGATCTGTGTTCAACACAGCGACGCGTCCCAGGCCGAACCTCCAAGCGGCGAAGAGCGGATCGCCCGAGGGTGAGATCACCGCAACCTCGGCGGTAGGCTTGGGAAATGTGAGCACGTAACCTGACAGCGCGGGCAGCGAGGTGCCCTCGAGCCCCCAAGCCGCCCCGGCCGGCCCGGGCAGAGGTTGGATGGCGCCTTCCATGAGCTGAGAACGTGTCACTCGCGTCACCTCTCCGACGAAGACGCTGCGGAGTTCCCGGAAATCGCGGAGCACGATGAGCTCCCCTTGGGCTGCCGCTGCGAGTCTGCCCAATACTTCCACGTCAGCGCCGCTTCCGACGGCGATCGCCGTGACCCCCACGCGTGACGAGGCGATGCGCTCGTAGAGCGCCGGGTACTCCAGACGCGGCAGTGTCTTGCCGTCGGAGAGCACCACCACGTGACGTAGGCGTGCGTCGATCTCCTCAAGGGCATCGAGCGCTTCGGCCATCCCGGGGTAGATGTCGGTCCCGCCACCGGGGGTGAGGCCGCGGAGGGCTCTGAATAGCTCAGCCTCCACATCCTCGACCAGTCCAGGATGTACGAGCCAGTGTGCCTGACGGTCGAAGGCGATTGCGCCCACTACGTCCTCCCCGTGCATTGCCTCCACCGCCGATGCTGTGGCTTCCTTCAGCAGGTCGATGTGCGCTGTACCCATGGTCCGGGCAGCCATCGAAGAGGATCGATCCAACACGAACACCAGCGCCGCTGTAGCCTCGTGCAGGCGTCCTGGGACGGTGTAGCTCACAGGAAGCAGGTCCTCGAAACGTCCGGGCAGACCTTCGACTGCCCGCCGACCTTGAACCACCAGAAGCCCGCCGCCTGCGGAGACGTGCGCTCGGAGAGCTTCCGTGACGCTGGTGCCCAGCCTGGCCAATGGGTGATCATCGAGGATGACCAAGCTCACGCGGGCCAGATGCTCTGGGTTCACCCATTCGACACGGCGGTAGGTTACCCCGGCGCCGGCAAGAAGCACGTCCACGGACGACGTTCGCTCTCCGACTACAAGGATCTCGGGAGCCTCACCCACATGCACGGCCCACTCCAGCGCGTTGTTCTCGGGCACCGGGTCGTCTGGGGCCAGCACCTCAATCCGGTAACGGTGGAGTCCATGGGCATCAGGGCGATCTCTGAACGTGAACGCATGCACCCCTGGCTTGAGCAAGGTCGTGTGGCGCTCGAGGACGACCCCATCCCGCGACCATAGGACCTCGGCCTCTGTGGAGCGGCTGGCGGCCACCTGCCCGTGGAGTTCGAGTGTACCCAGCGGAACATCCCGCGGACCGGAGAGGCTCACTGCGCGGACATGGTCGCCCTGGGCAACCGGCAGAACAGAGATCGGGATCCCCGCCGCGCGTGCACGATGGGCTGCAGCGAGTTCATCTCCGCGGTCGGCGCGCCCGTCGGTGAGCAGCACGAGCTGCGTGGCCGCTGCCGGCGCGATGGCCAACGCCAGATCGAGGGCAGTAGCGATGTCCGCTGTGGCGCCCTGGGCTGCCCAAGGGGAGGGCCAGGGAGAGGCGGGCGTCCCGCCGCCTGGCGATCGCACCAGGTGGGCTGTCTCAGCGAACTCAATGATCCCCACGCGCGCGCCTCGGCCCGCCAGCTGGCCGGCGAGACGTTCCGCGGACTCGCGGGCCGCTTCCCCGACGCTGGTCGATCGATCCACCAAGAGGAACACTACTTCGTCGCCATGCGGCCGAGCGATCTCCGGCTGTGCAAGCGCTAGTGCCACGAGCAGCAGGGTCAGCGCCCGGCCGACCACGGGACGGTGCCACTGCAGGGTAAGCCACAGTAGTCCTGCAGCCACCCCCAGCGAAGCCAGCGCCCAGGGGGAAAGAAACCGCATCACGCACCCCTCCGGCAAGCCAGGTAGCCTTCGGCGACCAGACAGAGCAGCGCGGCCCAGAGAAACCAGATCCAAACAGGCTCTTCTCCCGTTCGTGGTCGAGCGCTGGGTTCGCTGATGGCATGATCAGGGCGCTGTTCGTTCTGCAGCGGGACGCCCGGAACGTTGACAGCGATCCAGCGGATCCCCCGCTCGTTCTCCATCGCGTAGAGACCTGGCGCCTGGGGTACCCAGACGTCGTGGACGTTCTCAAGTCCGTGTAGTCGGGAGTTCTCGGGTATGGGTACGGATTGCCCTACGTAGTACGATGGAGCGATGTCCGTGGGTGTAAGCCATGTCAGCATGTTGCGTATCAGAACAGGGAAGCTAGGTAGTAGAGGAAGGTTCGAGCGCTTGAGTTCCATCGACAGCAGCACACGGCGCCCCTGTGACGTCTCCCACGTCGCAAGCAGCGGAACCCCCTCGGCCGAGAGCACAACCTCGGCTTCCGGAGGCAGATCGGGGGGAAGCACGGAGGCAGCGCGCACGCCGACAAGGTCCATGTGCACAAGCATAGGGTGGTCCATCGCCTGCAGCGTGCCCGCAGCTTGCGCCGTGCCCAGTTGCCCCTCTGGGGAGGATGCCTCGACCAACACCGTCGGACCGTCCGGCATCTGAGGAAGGCTGATGCGCACGGCCACCGTGAGGTCCCATGGTGGTTCGTCGACGCGAACAGCTGAGACCGCGGCCTGGATCGCTGCCCATAGATAACGGTCTTCCTCCCCAAGCCAGCGCACGCGGAGCACGGAGGCAGTATCAAGGGCGCAGTACCGGACATTGTCCCATGGGAACGCATCGACCGGACGCAGCTCAACGCTGAACGCCGGGCTGAGTCCCCCGATCAGAGGAAGCTCGATCATCTCCTCCTTGCCGGGGCCCACAAGGCGCGACTGCATGAGGGCACGTGCTCCGCCCACGCCTCTGAGGATGACCTGCAGATCTCGGTAGCTCTCCGTGTCGTTGTAGACGACGACGATGGCCTGATAACCGGAACCATCCGGCTGCGGGCGAACCGAGAACGCCTGCACGGATAGGTTGTCAACCGGAGCAAGTCTGATGACCTCCACCTCCGTCTCTTGGGTTGGTGAAGGGGTGATCGCCACGATGCGTTCCCAAGGGTCCTCGAGGAGTGCGAGGGCCACCGGAAGGGACGGACGGTCCAGGAGGGTGGCTTCCAGTTGTGCCAGCCCTGCATTCACCACATCCCTCCTATCGGTGGGCGGAACCAGCACTCGCGGAGGGTCCGCCCATCCAACGACGACCCACGGACCTGTGGACTCAGCCAGGATGTCCTGTGCCGCCGCACGCGCCTCGTCGCTACGTCCGTCAGCAGCGAGCGCAGCTGAGACGTCGACGACGATCGCGGTGGCCCCAGCGATGCGCCTGATGTGCAACACGGGCTGCGCAGCGGCGGCGGCGAGCAAGACCACGGCCAGGAGTTGCAGCGCGAGCAGCACGTCGGCATGCGGCAACCATCGCTGAAGGCGGCTGGTGGTGTCGGGCCGCACCCTGTCCCAGAGGTATAGGGCTGACACGGGCATCATCCGCTCGCGTCGCCGTAGCAGATAGAGGAGGACCACCCAGAGGGCGGCCGCGGTCCAGGCCCAGGCGATCGGGGATGCGAAGCTCATGCGAAGCTCCTGGGTAGAGCGGCGTCGGACGTTCCTTGCTCGAGGGCCATGATGAACCGATGCACCGTATCCTCATGTGTGCCCGCTTGCGGGAGTTCGGGGGGCCCCTCCCCTGGTACTTGCGCCTGCTCCGCAGCCATCCGGTTCGGTGCACTGTGGGGCGTGTGCAAAACGGTCCCCGCACCCTCCAGCGGGTTCTGGTCGATCAATGCGCGCCTCCCTCGTTTGTGGTGACAATGTCGAAATACCGGCGCACCACATCGAGAAGTCCCGGCGGTAGGATCCGTCCTGAGAGCAGGACTTCTACCTCCTGGGGGGACGGCAACCGAGCGCCGTACATGTGGTCCTCACCTTCGGAGGGGACCTCGGCGATCACGTAGTCACGGGTGGGGCCGTCACCGGGACGCACGGGCGTGGGCGCAGAGATGGGCGGTTCGTCCGTCGGCGGTCGGGAGGTCTGTGCGATGACGGGTTCTTCTCCCCGTGCTGTTCCAGGAAGCCCTCCGCTGTCCTCGTCCTGGGCACTCGGCATGCTGCGATGGTCGGACCCGTAGTGGGGGGCGACGGGCGGGCGATCTCCCTCTGGGGCGGAATCCCAGAAGGGAAGCTCCTCGATAGAAGAGCCCATAGGAACACCTGATGGAGCCTCCGTCAACGCGCTTTCCTCACGCAAGCCGCGGGATCCAGCTCCCCGTTCTGGCGCGGCGGAGGAGAACCTATCGTTGTTGTGGGCTTGATCCTCCCTGTGGGCGTCACGTCGTTGGGTCAGCTCCTCGCTGCGTGCAAGAATTGCCTCTGTGGCCTCATATGCTCTTCGCACATGCTCTTGAGCTCCGTCCTCAGCTGTCCGCAGCAGCTCCCTGAGATCTTCCCGGGCTACCTGTTCGGCCAGCTGCGCGATGGCGCGCCCAGCTCCCTCTTGCGTCTCTCCACTGGCCAACTGGGCCAGTCGCTCTGATAGCTCGCGCAACAGCCCTTCCTGCTCCGCCAGGCGTCTGGCCACATCCTCGGCGACTGTGTCTGACCCTCCGGCCGTCAAATAGGACAGGCCCAACACAGCGGCGAGAAGATCCTCGTAGGGTGAGAAGTCGCCCAGCAGTGCACCTGGCCACCTGGAGGGACTGGGTTCACGTTCTGTCTCAGAGTTCTCCCCGACAGCTTGCACCTCCGATAGATCTGGCATATGCGTGGGCGCCTGCGAATGGTCGTGGGCCGGCTGTTGTGCAGGACCAACGACCAGCGGTAGCAGGATCACAGCAAGCGCCAGAGTCATGGCTCCTACTAGCTCCCAAGGCCCTGCCATAAGCCGCCACACACCGGGACGGCATCGACGCACCTCAGCGTAGACCAGTGCGACCAGCCCGTCGCGATCGGTCCTCAACAGAGCGTCCAGGGCCGCTAGCCGTTCGCCCACCCCGAGCCTCCGCCCGGCGGCCAGCAGCACCCAAGGGGAGCGGGTTGGCCACAGAAGCCCGACCAGTAGCCCCATTCCCGCGAGCGACAGAGCCCACAGCGGATCCAACCCGAACAGCGATGCTGCTCGTAACCACAGCACACCTCCCAGCCCGCCGATCAGCGCTCCACGGAGGGCGGTCCTTGCACGGCACCAACGGAGCGTAGCGAGAACTATCCTCTCTGGTCCTTCCATCTCCACCAACCTAAGCTCAGCACGATCAGTGCTGTGTATCCGGCCCAACTCGGTAAGATGTCAAGCACGCGTCCTTCCCAGACCGCGGTGATGGCGAGGAGCGGGGAGGCTGCTGGCGCGATGATCAGAGGTAGGAAATACCCTGCGCCAAGGGCAAGGTACTTGACCTCGAAACGCCACGGAGCTGCCGGCACCCAGTCAACCACCCACATCGCGATCACTGCCCAAAGCACGCCCACCGTGAGCACGAGGCCAATGGTTGCCACCAGATGTCCCCACCACGTTCCGGTCCAGTACTGGTATGCGATGAAGAAGGGAGAGATCATGACGAGAGCCGCGCACACAAGGGCTCCACCCCACAGCGCACGCTGTACCCGCCCTCTGGTTGGATGAGGCCGACTGCCCACCGCCTCGCCCACCTGTACACCCAAGACCCCCACGAGCAGCGCTGCGATCAAAGGGAAAAGGTGGACGCCGTGAAGCGGCTCAGGGAAGCGGCTGTAGCCACCTACTGTAGAAGGACCAAGGAGCGAGAGGAAAAAGGCAATACCCATGAGCAGGAGGAACGCTTGCATCGGCGTCACCAGGCCCTCGGGAAGCGGTCGTCTAGTCATCGCAGGTCACGTAGAGATCCTGACGTATCCAGACGGAGTCTTCCCGACGGTCATACACTCCCGTTGCGTGCACCGCACCCCCGCAGCCGGCCAGGAGGGTTGCGGCGTCCCACAGCGGATGAAGTGCTGACGGAAGCGTGTCCGGGGGGTCTGGGGTCTTCGATGAGAAGCGTGCAGCTTGCGTCCCCGGCTCCTTCGCATCGGGAAGCTGCTGAAGGCCCCACAAGACGCGGAGGTCGCCAGCACGGATCGTCAGTTGGGTCGTCCACCCCTCTGCGCCCCACACCCAGCGCACGTCTCGCCCGCTAAGGGTGTCCTCAGGAGCGAGCAGGTCGGTCCACCGGCCCGGGAGCTCGACGCCCGCACCTCGGCGTCCGAACAACCCACACCACGATAGCTCGAACCGGGGAACACGATGGGTCGTGATCGACCATTCATGTGCGACGAGGGCTTCCTGTGTTCCCCACCAGCCCGCGCTGCACCAGGAGAGCCCCAGCGCAAGCGCGGCGAGCGTCCACACGGCTGCGCCGCGCCCTGTCCTCTCCCACCTGCCGAGCGCCATCACCCCGAGTGTCAGGTAGAGCAGCAGCCCCGTCGCGGCGAACCCGGCAGGTACACGGGTTAGGGGGGTCTCGCTCAGGCTGGCTTCCCAGACCGGTGCACCCGGCCACGCGGCGACAGGAGTTCTTGCTCCATCCTTCTCTCCGCCCAGAAGCAGGTGCCAAGCCAACAGTGCGGCCTGGGCCTCTGCCGGAAGACGCACAGCCGGGTCCACCCACAACGCGGACACAGAGGCGAGGAGCAGGGGGTCCGAGGGAAGCTCCGCAGCCTCAATCCTCACGGGGTAGGCACTTCCCGGGACGGCTGCCGCTGGACCCACAGCCAGTTGGATCGCCTGAGGGACCGCGTTGACGGGTATGTCGAAGCGTGCTTCCACCTCTTCCCCACCGATCTCGACGACCAGGTGCCGTGCACCCAGGTCCAGCGGAAACGCCACGTGGTAGGTGATTCGCCCTCGAGGGGCCAACAACAACGGCAGGATTAGCTCTCGGCGAGCCTCCCCTCGCCATTCGTTCCCCGCCCGGTGGTGTACCCGCAGCTGGGTGCTGAGGGGGCTTGCGGTGAGGTTCTCAACCTCTAGCCAGAGTGGGTTCACCCTTCCGGCCACGGCATGGCCCTCCCAACCCAACTGCCCCACAACCGAGACTCGGTTGGAAGCTGCAAGCAGGCTCACTGAGGCGACGACAACGAGTCCGATGAGCTGGGCCCTTGCAGTCATGTCGGCACCCTGTTCACGGCCTGCCAGGAGAACGGTGATAGGGAGTCGGCAATCCGGCACGCGTGCGGTCTAGTTCGACGGATGTGTACCGGGATCATGAAGCCCTCCTGCGCCAGCTCGAGCAACATGTGCACCTCCCACAAGGCTCTGCAGAAGTCCCGTTCATCTTAACACAGGAAGGGTGCGTGTCGGGCAGGCGGGGTGGGTCGACCGTCGCAGGGTGTGGTCTGTACGACTGGCGACGCGCGTCCTGCGCTCCCGAGGTGGCGGCGTGAAGGAGCTCACGCCCGCCCAGCGTGCCTTCCTCGGGGGGGCGGAAGCCTGAGCTTCCGCAAGGCAAGATCCGCGAGGAAGGCGAACGCAGCCGCCCACAGCAGACTCCGCTCCACGGGCACCCAGACCCGGCCGGGGCGGGCAGCAGGGGGGAGCTCGTCCCCCAGTAGCGTCCCGCCGGTCAGCTCGGCCAATGCGCTGAGCACCTCCAGGTCAGGCCCGAGGCGTGCCAGCTCGGTCGGGTAAGGGAGTGCGAGTCCGAACGTTCCCCCGAACTGACCGGAATCGTCCCACACGCTGAGGACATGCGGTCCAGCACCTTCGTAGGGTGACTCGGCCATGTACTGGCCCGGGCCGGTCGGGGAAAACGTTAGCGCCTGTGCACCGCCCGGCCCGCTGATCTCGCCGCGGAAGTGGCGATCGCTCACCCAACGCCCCCCGTACTGGACGTCGAGCTGCACGTGGAGCACCCCTGCGTCGATGGACCAGGACAGCTCGACGTCCTCCCGCGGGGCCCACAACCAACCCACGAGGGAACCCCAGAGCCGTCCGAGCTCGGGTTCAGCCACCCACGCTTCTGTCCAACGTCCGCTCAGGTCCACGTTGAGCACTGCCACGCGTCCGAGGCCGAGCTGCCAACCTGCAACGATGGGATCTCCCTCGGGTGCGATAAGACCTACCTCAGCGGTCGGTCTGGGAAACGTGACCACATAACCGCCGATCGCTGGGAGTTCGAGACCGGAAAGGTTCATGGACGCAGCACCGGGTCCGATCGACACGGAGAACTGGCCCTGCCGGTAACGCGGGCGAGCGGCCTGCTTGGCCTCCCCGATGAACACCCGCCGGAGGTCGCGGGCATCGCTCACCACCAAGACCTCACCCTCCCCGGCGCGTGCCAGAGAACCCAGCGCGTCGAGATCCGCATCTGCACCGAGGGCGATGGAGGTGACCCCGACACCGGAGGTGGCCACCTCCTCATAGAGATCTGGTAGGTCGGGTCGAGGAAGCGTCTTCCCGTCGGACAGGACGACGATGTGCCGAACTCTGAGCTCTATGCCCTCGAGTTCAGTGAGGGCCTGGCGGACCGCAGGCACCAGATCCGTCCCCCCAGAGGGAGCGAGCATCCGTAGCGCTTTGTAGAGCTCAGCCTTCACCTCAACCACCGGTCCAGGCCGTACCAACCAGTAAGGGTCGCGGTCAAAGGCGATCGCGCCGACCACATCCTCCTCATGCATCACCTCCACCGCGGAGGCGGTGGCTTCCTTGAGCAGGTCGATGTGGCGCGCGCCGGCGGTGATCGCTGCCATGGAGGCGGACTTGTCTAGCACGAATACGATGGCTGCCGGCGACTCCTGCAGGCGCCCTGGCACCGAGTAGGTAACAGGCAGCAGCGCCTCCAGTGGACCGGTGTAGCCTTCGACGGCGCGGCGGCCCTGGACGACGAGCAGCCCTCCCCCGGCCGCGACGTGGGAACGCAGTGCATCCACATCCGTTCGCGCCAGCCCGGCCAGCGGCCAGTCATCGAGCACAACGAGATCCACACCGGCAAGTTCAGCCGGAGAGAACGAAGGACGGACGCGGATCTCCATGTCCGTCTGTTCCAGGAGCCCCTGTGCACCGCCATCCTCCGATACGACGAGCACAGGGCCTGCGTCTCCGGCCAGCACCACCCAGTCCAGCCGGTTGTTCGCAGGGAAGGGATCCTCATCGACACGCACCTCCAGGGCAAACGTCCACGGACCGGCACGGTCGAGGGTGACGGCCAGCCGTTGCGTGTGCAGTCCCGGGGAGAGCGATGACTCGGTGCGCTGGAGCAGTGCTCCATCCCCCCACCACAGGACCTCGGCTTCCGCCTGCCGGGCGACCTCCAGCTGCCCCTCCAGGATCACCTTACCCAAGGGCGCCCGCGCCGGGCCCCGCAGCGAGGCCACGCGCACCGGATCCACGACCTGCACAGGGTAGGTCGAGAGCGATACGCCTCGGTCCCGGGCGCGCACGGCCGATGACCAGAGATCTCCCCTGGTTTCCTGACCGTCCGAAACGAGGACGATGTGCGTGAGCCTCTGGCCCCCGATCCCGAGGGCGAGATCGACGGCTGCAGCGATGTCTGACTCCATGCGCTCCGTCCCGGGGGGAACACCGGCGAGCGCCGGTACGCCGGCGCCGGGGGCCCGGGTGAGGTGGGGGGTCGCAGCGAACTCGATGAGCCCCACCGGGCCCGAATAGCCGCTCAACTGCGCAGCCAGAGCGTTGTAGGCGACTTCGGCCTCAGCTCCCGTGCTCTCGGATCGATCCACGAGCACCAGTAGCGTGCGATCCACATCGCGTTGCAGCAGCTGAGGTTGGGCGAGCGCTACCACAAGGAGCGTCATGGTGAGGGCGCGCCCCCACAGCGCCCTGCGACGCGAGAGAAGGACCACCCCCATAGGAAGGACCAAGGCAAGCAGCGCCCAGGGCACCAGGAATCGGATCATGCGCCCCACCGCCGTGCCAGTGCCCACTCGATCATCAGCAGCCCGAGGGCTGCACCGGCCACCCAAGGCCACATGGGGGTCTTGCGCGGTACGTGTTCGGCAGGAACTTGCTCCGTAGCTCCCGGGGCTGCGAGCTCCACGGACGGCACGTTGACGGCGATGTACTTGCGACGTCCGCGCTCCTCAGCCTCGAAGAGGCCGGGTTGTACGGGGATCCACACCGTGTCCACCGCGCCCCTAGGTGTGTGGACGATGGTGCCTGTCGGCAGGCGCACCGCACGGCCTACGGTGACCGTGCGCCCGTCCTGGCTGGGAAGGAGCCACGCAAGCGCATTGCGAATTAGAACAGGAAAGCCTGCTGTCAAGGGCAGATTCGACCGCGCCATCTCGGGAGAGAGTGCCACGCGCGGGCCTTCGGGCACGCTCCAGCGGGCGATCACGGGCAGTTCTCCTGACCACAAGGGCACGATAGCGTCCTCCGGAGGGGAGATCTGGTGGAGTGCAGTCACCGCCCACGGGCTGTGGTCCACGTGTTGCAGGAGCGTGTCGGATTCCGCCATCCAGGGACCTGCAGGCAGGAGCTCTCCCCGTGGTGCCTCGGGGATCCCCGCCTCCACAAGCAGACATGGACCGTCGGGAGCGACCTCAAGCTGGGTGCGCACGACCACCGTAAGGTCCCACGGGGGAACCTCCGTTCGTTCGGCCGCGGCGGCCGCCTGCAGCGCCGCCCACAGGTACCGGTCCTGCTCTCCCTCCCACCGGATGCGGAGCGAAGCGGGCATGTCCAGCGCGTAGTAGCGTACGTTGTCGTATGGGAAGCCGTCGTCTGGGAGCAGTTCGGCCACGTAGGCAGGTCCCACAAACCCCCAGAGCGGGAACACGAACACATCTGAACTCAGGGGCGGCACCAGCATGGCCTGGCGGAAGGACCGACCCCCGGCCACGTCTCGGACGGTGACAACGACGTTCTCGTAGCGCGCAGTGTCGTTATGGACCTCGACAAGCGCCTGATATCCTGACCCATCTGGTTGGGCCCGGACAGCAAAGGCCTCGATCCTAAGGTTCTCGACCGGTGAGAGGGCCACCACGTCGACATCAGGCTGTTCGGGAGGGGCACCAGAGATCACCACAACACGGTCCAATTGGGGGGGCACAACCGCCAGGGCTTGGGCGAGCGGCGGGCGCGCGGCGAGTGTGTAGGAGAGGTTGGCGACGCCTGCCAGGAACTCCTCCTCCCGCTCGGTGGGGCCTACAAGGATCTGGGAAGGATCGCCCCATCCCACCAGCACCCAGGGTCCTGCCGACTCCCTCATGATGCGCCGTGCGGCGTCCTGGGCCTCTTCAAGACGACCCGATGGGGCGAGTGTGAGGGATATGTCGACCACCACCGCTGTGGCTCCGGCAGGTCGCTCCTGCAGGAGCATGGGGGCGGCGAGCATCAGCGCCATGATCAACACGACGCCCACCTGCGCCCAGAGGATGGGGTCCGTCCTCGGCAGCCATCGCGCCAGACGGCTCATGGCGTCGGGCGGCACGCGGTCCCAAAGGAACAGCGCAGATACGTGCATCTGCTGTTCACGTCTTCTGAGCATGTAGAGGACAACGACGCCCACCACAGCGGAGGCCCATGCGAGAGCCCAGGGGAAGAGCAGGCTCATCGCGGCCCTCCAGCGAACACGGTCAGCGCGGCCTCAACAGGAGGAAGGTCGGCACGGAAGAGGAAGCGGTCCACGCCGAGATCGGCACAGACAGCGCTCAGCTCTGCGTTCCAGGAGGCCAACGTCTCTTGGTACGCGCTCCACGCTCTCCTGCCCAACACGAGCGGTCGTGAGCGACGTGTCTCCACGTCCCAAAGCCGAACCTCTCCCAGCCGAGGAGGGTCGAGGTCGGTGCTGGCCAAGACCTGCACCGCCATCACTTGGTAGCGCGCGTGGCGCAGCGCGCGAAGCCCGTCGGCATAGCCACCCTCGACGAGGAAGTCGGAGAGCACGATGCAGGTGCCCGGGGAGCGTGTGACGCGTGCCCAGCGGACGAGCGCCTTGTCCAGAGCGAGGGTGCCTTCTGCAGAGGCCTGACTGAGCACCCGGAACGTCTCCACGAGGACGCCCCTTCCCCGTCTGGGAAGTGGATACTCGCCCGCTGTCCCGCCGAGCATGTGAACCGCGAGACGGTCCTGGTTTCTGTGTGCCACGAAGGCCAGGGCTGCCGCCATACGCGCGGCGCTGTCCAGCTTGCGCGGCCTCCCCTGCCCCATGGACGCGCTGGTGTCGAGCAAGATGTACAGCGGTGTCTCCGCCTCCCGCGCGAACACCTTGGTCACCAACCGCCGCAGGCGTGCGTACACCGTCCAGTCGATGAGGCGGTAGTCATCTCCGGTCTGATACGGGCGATGGTCGGCGAACTCCAACGATAGGCCCGACCATGGCGAGGGGTGCAGCCCCGGCATCGTCCCGCGCACCCGCCCAAGTCGAACCCGCGCCCGTGCAAGCGCCCTCAGCTCAGCGTCGGTCAACAGCACGCCGCTCATGGAGGACGCACGGATTTCACGACCGACCCCAGGATGTCGGCGGGCGCTACCCCTTCTGCTTCCCCGCGGAAGTTCACCAGCACGCGGTGAACCAAGGCGGGCCTGATCGCTCCTCGGAGGTCGTCTAGCGTCACGTGGTAGCGGCCGTCGAGAAACGCTTGGGCCTTCGCTGCCGTCACCAGGGCCAAGGCCCCACGCGGGCTGGGGCCGTACTGCACGAAATCGTTGACCAAGTTTGGAGCAGCGCGGTGGCCAGGGTGTGTGGCAAGGACCAAGCGGACCGCGTAGTCCATCAGCGGCTCGGGGACGGCATAGCTGGCGGCGGCTGCCTGGGCCATGAGTACCTGTTCTCGGGTCATCACCGGTACCGTGGAGGGCACCTCAGGAAGCGTGTTGCGGCGGGTGATCTCCAGCATGTCCCGCTCGTCGGGCATGCCCACCTCGGCCTTGAACAGGAACCGATCTACCTGTGCCTCGGGGAGCGGATAGGTCCCTTCCATCTCGATGGGATTCTGCGTTGCCATGACGATGAACGGCGGCTCGAGCAGGTGGGTGGTACCTGCGACCGTCACCTGGGACTCCTGCATCGCCTCCAGAAGGGCCGCCTGGGTCTTGGGCGTAGCGCGGTTCACCTCGTCGGCAAGCAGCACGTGCGCGAAAAGCGGCCCGGGGAGAAAGCGAAACGCGCCCTCCTCAGGGAGGAACACGTTCGTCCCCATGATGTCGGCCGGCATGAGATCGGGTGTACACTGCACCCGTTGGTAACGCAGTCCCATGGCCCGGCCCAGGCTCCGCACCAGGAGCGTTTTGCCTAGCCCAGGCACGCCTTCGATCAACACGTGCCCGCACCCGAGTACGCCCCACAGCACAACGTCGACCAAGCGTTCCTGTCCCACGATGACGCGGCCGATCTCCGAGCGGAGGGCCGCAACGGCCTGTTGGGCAGCTTCCACATTGTGTTCGGTGATCAAGGCTCTCCTCCTACACCCATCGTCACATGCTCGAAGTAACGCCGCACGATGTCCCGCAGCTCGGGTGGCACAGCGCGAACCCGCAGCAGCAAGTCGATCTCCTGAGGAGACAGATCCACCGGCTCGCCCGCCTCGCCAGGGGCTTCGCCAGGGGCATCGATCACGACGTAGGCCCGCCACAGGCCATCATCCGGTCGAACAGCGACCGGGGTCAAGGCATCCTCCTGCGGCTCGTCGACCGGACGGCCGCTCGATTCCTGCACGGACTCGCCCCGGGCCGCGCCCGGAGTTCCGCCGGGCTGCGAAGGCGGTGACTCCGCCGCTTCCGGTCCTCCCTCTAGTGTGGCGGGAGCGCCGAGCATGCCGTTCATTTCTGGGAACTCTCCCATTAGTTCGGAGAAGGCATGTCCGTCCCCTTGGTCGCCAGCTTCGCTTTCTGCCGCCTCGCCCGTTGTGGCGGTCTCTCCTTCGGCAGGCACGCCAGTGACGGGTTCCTTGTCGGCTCTGTCGCCCTCCTCCTCGGCTGGTGCCGGGGCATCGCCCGGCTGCGCAGCATCCTCGGAGGCACTCAGTACTGCATCCAGTGCATCGCGTGCCTCGGCGGCCCTCTCGCGCTCGCCGCTTCGCACAGCTCGAAGCACGATGTCCCGAAGATCTTCCCGAGCAAGCTCCGTGGCGAGCTCCGACAGCCCGTCCGTCCTCCCGGGCTCCCTCTCCCCGGCTGCCAGTTCCGCCATACGCTCGGCGAGTTCTCTGAGCAGCCCCTGCTGTTGAGCGAGTGCTGTGCCAAGGGCCTCGGGATCATCCCAAAGCTCTCCCACAGCGTCGATTCCAAGTACGCTGGCGAGTAGGTCGACGTACGGTGTGTAGCCGGACTTGCCCGCATCCGGTCGCGGTTGAGCCGCAGGTGACTGTGCGTGTTGCGGCGGGTCGTCCTCGTCTTCGACGAGCGCCTGGTGAGCTTCCGCAGTCCTGGGCACATCGAGCGGGGTCGAATGGCCGCTCCCCACCGGCAGCCATAGCGATCCCAGGACAGCTACGCCAACTGCGAGCCCCACGAGCTCCCATCTGCCGATGGCCAGGCGCCCAACCCGCCAGCGGCAGCGCTCGATGTCCCTCACCAAAAGCGCTGCCACCCCTGTGTGGGGCCTGTCCGAGAGCGCTTCCAGCGTTGCCAGTCGTTCCCCAAGCCCCATGGCTCGACCCAATGCCCATAGAGCGCGGCCGCGCCGAGGGGAACGGAACCAGCCAGCGATGGCGGCAGCACCCACAGCAGTCCAGACCGCGTCTGGACAGTCCGCGCCGGCCAGCCGGCACGCGGCGAACGCCACACCGCACGCCAGGGAAGCCACTAGAGAAGCCCGTAGGGAACTCCGGATCCTGGCCCAGATGTAGGCCCGACGGAGGACCCGGCTCGTCGACTCCATAGTATCACCCCCAGGCCAACCAGAGCGGTTGCGGTCGGCACCGCGCATCCAACGACGGCTTGCACAGGAACACCGCTCCAGATGTCCGCTGCCGCGGCCAACGGACTCAGCGGGACAGGCGAGATCAGGGGGGGGAACATGACGAGAACCAAAAAGCCAAGCTTGGCCACGAACCTTCGCTCGTCTAATACTACCGCACGCGTCAAGGCGGCCCCAACGATCCCCCAGGAAGTGAGCGACACCGCCCAGTACACCAGGGCAAGCGCCACATCACTCCACAGTGCACCCGTCCAGGCTCTATAGACAACGACCAAGGGCGCCGCCAGTCCGAGTGCCAACCCCACCAGGCCTGCCAGATGCAGTATCTGTCGAAGAACGGGTCGATAGCAGTAGGGAAGCCCCCCCAGCTCGTCGCCGATCTGAAGCCCCAGTGCCCCCAGGAGCAACGTCAGGGCATAGGGGAATAGACGGCCACCGTGCGCGCTCTCCAGACTGCCGGCGTAGGCGCCGACCTCGCCGGGCACGAATGTGGCGATCGCGAACCCCAGCCCTGCTAGAATCAGGAACCCCTGGAAGGACCCCCGTAAGCGTTCGGGAATGAAACGCCTAGATGTCTCCCGACCAGCGTAGAACACGGATCACCTCCCGTTCATCGGTCTCCCGTCGTACGTGCTGGAGGACGCGTCCCTCTCCGCTCGCCCCCCCCGCGTCGACCATCCAGCTCGATACAGGGTCGCGCTGGACGGCATCCGTATCCATCCGGGCGAGTTCGTCCACCGACCGCCGCGGAGCGAGTGCCCATAGGGTCCGCGGCTCTCCACGGAGCAAGCGGACATGCGTCGTCCACCCCCCCTGGGACCACATCCAGCCGATGTCCAGCCCGTCGCGGTGGTCCCCCACCGCTGGGAGGTCAGCCCATAATCCCTCGAGGGCCACATCTCGTGCCTGCCTGGCAAACAGAGCGCGCCAAAGCACATCAGTGTCGGCGATGCGATCATCTTGCACAGACCATTGTATGGACACATAAAGCGCAGGAAGGCGGGGCGAAACCGCATGAAAGAGGACCAATCCCAGCGCTGTGGCCGCCAGCATCAGAGCTGCACGCGTGCCTCCTCGCTGGGACCACCGCGCCAGCCGCCATGCCGCCACCGCGACATACACTGCCATCGCCGCCAGGTACACCCACCAACGCTCGGCATCGAACGCCACCTGTGCGAGCCCGTCCTGGAGCTGCTCGCTTGAGGGATGCGGCACGGATCCCGTCGCCCCCTGGCGTCCGGCCACCAGGGTCTCCCACGTTCTGAGGCTGTGCTGGTCCGAAGCGCCAAGGGTGGCTCCCTCTCCGATCCGTATCGTGCTGACGCCTGAAAGCAGCATGGGGTCAACGGGAAGCGCGGCGGGCTCCACCACGACGGTGCCGGGCTTGACGGCCTGGTGTGGTCGTCCCAGGTGCAGTTGTACCGGCAGACTTGCCAGCACGACCGGCAACGACGCCCGCGCCTGTTCCTGGCCCTCCACCTCGAGTGTGACTGAAAGCTCCGAGGCGCCGAGTGCAAGCGGCCAAGGCAGGATCCATTCTGTGCTCGTCCGAGGCGCCAGTTCTACCGGCCGCCTCATCCACCGCTCGCTCTCGCCGTACCAACCTGGCTCCGTGCGCTGGTGCACGACCAACACACCTCTGACGGACCCGGGACCATCGTGGGTGACGCGTACCCACAGCGGGTTCACCTCACCCGCTACCGCCTGTCCCTCCCAGCCTAGCTCGGCCTGGAGGCCTACCTGCCCGGCTCCTGTGACCGACAGCGCGACGACAAGGGCGAGCAAAAAGGTCATTGCGGCAGCCCATTGACGGCTTCCCAGGCATCTTGCGAGAGGACGTCGGCGTATACCTGCGTCGTGCGCACGGAGGCGTGGCCCAATTGCCGCTGCACCAGACGCAGGTTGAACTTCGACGCACGGTAGAGCATCGATGCATATGTGTGCCGGCACGAGTGGATGCTGAACCGCTCCGGAAGCGCGACTTCGCGAGCGAGACGCTTGAACATGAGATACACCGCCTGTCTCGTGAGCCTTCCTCCGCGGGGGGATGGGAACAGGATCGCGTCGGGCTCGGTGGACTCGCCGATCTCCCGTTTCCATTGCAGATAGGACGTCAGGTGTTCCCGCAGCGCCCGGCCGATGTCCACCCCCCGTTCCTTGCCCCCCTTCCCCGAGCGGACGATCAACGCTGCGTGCCCATCGTCGAGGAGGAGATCCCCCACCCGGAGGGCGGTGATCTCCGAGACCCGGAGTCCAGCATCGAGCGCGACATGGAGGATCGCCCAGTCCCGCTCCGGGCCAGTGCGGCCTGTCCTGCGTGCCTCCTCGGCGGTGCGGCGTGCGTGCGCCTTCAGCCGTCGCACTTGCTCGGGGGTCATGAAGTCCTCCTGTGTCAGCTCAAGCGCCATGCCCACCTCCCCTTGCAGCTTTACAAAAGACACATGTATCTTAACATACGAACGGGCCACTGGGAAAACCGTGTCCCAAAGGGCATTTCCAGACCGGGCCGCTTGACAAAAGGCCCCTTATGTTAAATCTCCCGTTCACCCGATCGCATAGCGCTCGATGATCTTCATCTCCTCGCCTTGGATCTCCGCGGAGACGTCGATGTACCGCCCGAGGCCCGAGCGGCTGAGTTTCTCCTTGAACAGCGAGTCGAGCTGGAAGATGCCGGCCGAGTTCGACATGCGCACATGGATGTGCACCGGCTTCTCCTTGCCCTTGGTGAGCTCGACCTTCTCGATGGCCAGCGCCGAGACGGAGTGGATGGTCGGCTCGCCCACCCGGAAGGGGATCCGCGCTCGGCCCTTCTCCATATCCAGCGCGTCGGCGACCTTGATGATCCCGGCCTCGATGGTCAACGGCTCGGCGTCCTTGCGGTGCGCGAACACGGCGTGGAGTACCTCGGCGATGAGAATGGTCCGCATCGGTTCTTCGTAGAGACCCTCCAGGAGCTCCTCGAGGAGCGTGGGGGCCAGAAGCACGCTCAGGAGTTCGTGGTCCGCTCGGTGGACGGCGTGCCCCACGTCGTGGAGCGCTGCGGCCAGGTAGACGACCACCTCAGCGTCCTCGTAGGTGCCCCCGTGGTCGACGATGCCGGGTTGCACGTCCGCCTCCCGCAGGAGGCGCAAGAGTCTGAGGGCGAGGCGCATGACGATGCGCACGTGGACAGGACCATGGTCGTTGATCCTGAGCCGGTTGATGGCGGTCACATTGGAGGCCGCCCACAGCGCCTTGAGGCGCGGCGAGTCGTCCACCCGTTGCTTCACCTGTTTGAGCTTGGTCACGTTGTTGCCTCCGCGTGCGTTCATCGCTGCCACCACGGCAGCGCGCCGGACCGTTCCGCTGTCCGCCGCTCAAGCGCCGTTACCCGCGCCTCGAGCGCCTGGATCTGCCGGCTGAGATGGTCGATCAAGGCCTCCCAGCCTCGGTCTATGGTCTCGTTTGATCCGGTTTTGTCCTTGTCGGGGAGAAGGGTAACATCGTTCTGGTCAGCACGGTAGCGCAAGAGGTCTCCGGCTTCCTTCAAGGTATGCCCAGATTCGCACAACGCGTGGAGGGCGCGCAGGAGATCCAGCCCGCTCTCCGTCACCAGAAGCTGATTGTTACGACCTCGCCGCAGCGTTCCGGCGAGCAGGTCACGGACGGCCTCGATGCGATTGCGCGCTTGGTTCTCGCTGCTCAGGCCGAGCAGCTCGACGATCTGCGCGATGGTGTACACCCTCTCCTCCTTTGGCCCCGTTTTGCGCCAGCCTAGCGCACGCGGGACGGAAGGGCAAGTGGCGCAGGGGGCGGTTGCGGCGTAGCCTTCTCCCGATGCGTATCCATCGGCTTGAGGAAGAGGTCATCCGTCAGATCGCTGCGGGCGAGGTGGTCGAGCGCCCCGCGTCGGCGGCCAAAGAGCTAGTGGAGAACGCGCTCGACGCCGGGGCGATGCGCGTTGAGGTCGAACTGCGTGGAGGAGGGATTGCTGCACTGAGCGTGCGCGACGATGGCTGCGGCATGGACCCCGAGGAAATGCGTCTCGCGGTCGAGCGGCACACGACGAGCAAGCTACGCGAGGAGGAAGATCTTCAGCGCGTCCGCACGCTGGGCTTCCGGGGAGAAGCCCTCGCTGCGCTCTGCGCTGTGGCGCGTGTCGTGCTCACCTCTCGCCCGTCCGGTCGTGCGGAGGGCTACATGCTGCGGCTCGAAGGGGGGCGGCTGACGCAAGAGCGCCCCGCCGCCCACGCGGTAGGCACCTCGGTGGCGATGGAGGAGTTGTTCTTCAACGTACCTGCGCGCCGGGCCTTCTTGCAGAGTCCGACGGCCGAGGCACGCCATACCCTCGCGGTCCTCCGCCGCTTGGCCTTGGGCCACCCGCAGGTGGGCTTCTTCGTGCGCTCCGAAGGCAGGGGGGTGCTCGAGGCACCTCCTGTGGTCGACCGTCGGGCTCGCGCGGCACAGATCTACGGGCGTGCGCTTGCCGATGCTCTCGTCGAGGTCGAGCTTGCATCGGACGAAGCGCGCCTCTGGGGCCTCTTCGGCACCCCTGAGGCGGCACGTCCCACCCGAGGGGACCAGATCGTGTTTTTGAAAGGAAGACCGGTGCGACTGGGCCCGCTCACGCGGCACCTCTACGCCGCCTACGAACGGTACCTTCCACGGGGACGGCACCCGCTGTGTCTGCTCTACCTGGAACTGGACCCCGCAGCAGTCGACGTGAACGTGCACCCTCGCAAGGAGGAGGTCCGCTTCCGAGGTCAGGGTGCAGTGGGCGACCTCGTCCACGGTGCTGCGGTCCGCGCCCTCGGGGGTCTGACGGCGCCGGCGCCCCACGCAGGGGGGTTGCCCGGCCCCTCCAACTGGCCCCAGCGTGTTGCCTCCCCGTCCCCCACCGAACCTGGACCCATGTACCGCCTTCCACACCTTGACCCCGGGGATCGCCCGTGGCGGCTCCTCGGGCAAACCTCCCGAGGCTACGCCGTGCTGGAGATGGAGGACGGTCTGGAGGTCCTCGACCCCCACGCGGCTCATGAGCGTGTCCTGTTCGAGCGCTACTCGGGAAGCCAGGTGCCCGCGCAGACCATGCTCATCCCCGTCGAGGTGGTCGTGCCCTTTGACCGCGCGGCAGCGCTCGAGCGCGCCTTGCCGCGCCTGGCTGAGCTTGGGATTGTCCTCGAGCCCTTCGGCCGGGGGTCGTTCCGTCTCTCCGGGTGGCCCGCGCCCCTCTCTGACCGCCAAGCGAAGCTTGGCTACGAGGCGCCAGTGCTGGCGTTGGCGGACGTGCTCCTTGACGGGGAGCCGCCCAACGAAGAGCTTTGGAGGCGCGTCGCCTGTGCGGCAGCGCTGAAGGCCGGAGAGAGGCTTGCGGACCGGGAGTTGCTGGCGCTGATCGACGAGTGGAAGGCGTGCCGGGAGCCAGGCCGCTGTCCTCATGGACGTCCCGTGGTCGTGCCCTTGAGCTGGGGAGAGCTCGAGCGCAAGCTGGGTCGCTGATATGGGACGAGAAGCCCCTCGCTTCGAGGGGCCGCCCCTGGCCTATAATCCGACTTGGGATGGTCGGGAACCTGCGCATCGGTACCTCGGGTTATAGCTACCCCGATTGGATCGGCGTGATCTCCCCGCCGGGCCTCTCCCGCAGCGCCTGGCTGACTTTCTACGCCGATGCATTCGACACGGTGGAGATCAACAGCACCTACTACCGCATGCCACGCCCGGATATGCTGGCTTCACTCGTGCGCAAGGTGAACCGCAAGACGTTCGTGTTCACCGTCAAGACGCCGCAGGCGTTCACGCACCACCGCAGTGAGCTCCCAGAGGCGGCAGCCCCTTTCGCTGCGGCCCTCGAGCCGCTCATCTTCTCCCGAACGTTGGGGAGTGTGCTCGCCCAGTTCCCATTCTCGTTCAAGCACGGTCGGGCCGGCCTGGCGCACCTTGAGGCCGTGCGACGTGCAATCCCGGCCGAGGTCCCCGTGCACGTCGAGTTTCGTCATGAATCTTGGTACCGCGTCGATGTCCTCGATTTCTTGCGGGAGCAGGAGCTGGGCTTCGTGAACGTCGACCTGCCGCCGTTGCCTGGGCTTCCCGGCGACGTCACGGACCACGTGACGAACGGGATCGGCTACTTCCGTTTTCACGGCCGCAACGCAACCAACTGGTGGCGCCCCGGCACGACCGGAGATCGGTACGACTACCTCTACACGGCGGACGAGTTGGAGCCCTGGATTCCGGCGGTCAGCAAGGCGCGGGACACTGCTCGAACCACATTCCTGTTCATGAACAACTGCCACCGAGGGAAGTCGGCCATCAACGCGGCGCAGCTCCAGCAGCGGTTGGGGCTGCGTCCTCCGGATGCGCGGCCGGCCTGGGAGCGCCTTGAGAGGCGCCTTTTCGGATAGAGATGCCGCTGCGTAGGTTGGACCTCTTTGGTGCTGAGCGAGCCCTGGCCGATTGGCGCAGCGGCCACCCGCGCCCGCTTGTCGACCTCTCTCATCTGCAGTACTTCGACCCCTACGGCCTTCTGATGCTTGTCCTAGAGGGAAGACGCTGTGGCGAAGCCGGGGGATATCTGCGCCTTCTTCAACCGGAGGATCCGAAAGCGCGAAGAGACCTACAGCGAAGCGGTGTGCTCCGCCTGCTGGACGAGCGTACCTGGACGGACGCGCCGCTCTGGGCACGGGGGGGGGACGTGCCTCTGCTGGCGGTCGTGAGGACGGAATCCGAGGAAGCGGTGACAGGCCTTGCGGACGAGCTTGCTGCACTGCTCCGGACACGCTTCCCCTTCGGGGAGCGCTCGACACACCTCCTCAGCTCGGCGATGCTTGAGCTCATGCAGAACGTCCCTCAGCACGCGAATCCGAACGGCGCATCGTTCGACCCTTTCGGTCTGTGCGCTCTGCAGGAGCTTGAAGACCATGTGCATCTGGTGGTCGCGGACAAGGGTATCGGGCTCCTGGGGAGTCTGCGCCGCAACACGCGTCACCGGGAGCTGGATCACGCTGGTGCGTTGGAAGCAGTGCTCGTGGAAGGGGCCTCTCGCTTCGACCGCCCTGGTCGCGGGGGGGCCCTCCGCCGCATCCGGCAGCTCGTCCTCCGCGACGACGGCGAGTTCTTCGTGAGGACTGGAAGGGGCGCGTTCTACCAACGCGAAGTCGAGTGGACGGTGGGCCGTGTCGTGCCGTATCCGGGAGTGCAGGTATCTGTGCGTCTGCCTCGGCGTCTGTTCACGGACGTCTCCAGGAGGTGAAGATGGGAACGGAAGGAGGTCGACGATTCCAGCTCTCGTCCTACGGGGCACGGCTTGGCACACGCCTTGAAGGGGGGCGCGTGCGCACAGAACTCCTGCGGGAGTTCGCCGGTCTGCCCATAGGCGGTGTGCTTGTCATCGACCTTGCGGGACTTGAGGTGCTGAGCGGCTCGTTCTCCGACGAGGCCATCGTGGAGGCCGCTGCCTGGCTTCTGGAAGAAGGTCCCCCGCAACGGTACCTCTGGGTCTCCGCGCCGAGCTTCGAGACCGCCGAGGACCTGGGGGAGCGCCTAACAGCACGCAGGCTTGCCCTTCTTGCCCTGGTCGGAAGAGACATGGTGCCCCGCGTGCTGGGGCGACTGCCGCCGTACCTCCTGGACGCCTGGAAGCTCGTCCAGGAACGGGGTGCACTCACGAGTCGCGAACTCGCCGAGCTACTCGGTGTCTCCGTGCAGGGGGCCGCGGTGCGGCTGGCGGAGCTCGGACGCCTGCGCCTCGTCTCGCTTGAGAGGGAAACCCGCGCCATGGGAGGCACACAGAACCGAGCCGTCGCCTTGCGTCCCTGACCCCCACTACGCTTGACCGACTGATCCCCGTGCCGATCTACGTCTCGGACGAGCGTCGCTTGGAGAAGTACACGATGTCCTGGTGGGGGACATAGCCAAGGAGTTGGAAAAACGCCATGGACTCATGGTTCCAGTCTTCGATCAGGCAGCCCACGATCTCGATCCCTCTGTCCAAGAATCTTCTTTTCGCCTCCGCGATCAAAGCCCTTCCGATCCCCCGTCCGCGATGGGCTGGAAGCACCGCCAGGCGGTTGATCCACCCCTTACGTCCGTCGTGCGTTCCGAGCACCGCCCCGATCAGCGTTGCCCCGGCCTCAGCCACGAGGAAGAGGGAGCGCTTCTCGGCGATCTCCCGGGTGATCGCCTCGCGTCGATCCCTTCCGTGAGGCCGGTAAGAAAGGCCTGCTTCTTCCCACAGTCTGCAGAGTTCATCATAATCCCCCGATCTGAGTTCGCGGATGTCCAACAGGCCCCTCCCCTCTGGTACGGAGAGCACGTGCGCTCACACGCGCCCGCAGATCTGCGCTTTCTTAAGTCTACCCGGCCCTGCCCCACAAGAGGGCGGAAGCCCGAGGAATGCGCCGGGGTCGCTACAGGCTCAAGCGGTCCCTCGTAGAGGCATAAGCAGGAGTTGGCCTACGCTTGGCCTGGTTCGGTCGTTCTTCGTCTCCTAGCGGCCGTCCAGAAAGCTGCTCAGGCGGTAGGTCGCCGAGAGGACCAGCGAACCTTCCGACTCCCGGACGGACAAGTATGCGGCCTCCAGATCGAGGTCAAGAATGGTCACCCCCAGCCCCAGCGAGTAATCGAGTGCTGGCTCGCGCACCTCAGGTGCCACCACGCCGGCGCGGAAGGAGAGCCCAGCAAAGGGGTTGAACTCCAAGCCCGCTCGTAGCTCAGGAGACCGTGACTGGGAACCTGCCAGGTTGAGATTGGCTGAGAACGTAAGCGCGTCGTCCAACATCTGTAGGCTCAACCCAGCCCTGTAGATCGGCTCCGGTCGCTTACCTTCTCCGTTGGCCGATCCTCCCATGTCTTCGATCACGATGCTCACGTCGATGTCCGCATCCACAGAAACCTTCACCGCTACATCGTATAGGAGACCCACATCACCGTGCTCTTCATCGGAACCGAAGTAGTACTTCACGTTCAGACCCAGGGACGTCGTCTCGCTCACCGAAGCGCCTACCGTCCCCATCAGCATGCCCGAGCCAGGCGTCAACGGATCCTTGGACAACTGAACCCAGGTCAGCCCTAGCGCGTACGAGCCAAGATCGAGCCCGGCGGCGATGCTGCGGACCTCATGCAGGCCGATGCCGGCCTCCATCGTCCCCGCCCCACTGGACACCGAGAGCCAAGCCCCGCCCGTCGGCTGTCCGCTGCCAGGCCGTAGCAGCAGAAACAGCGGATCCACCGAGATGAAGCTGAGCGAGCCCCCCATGCCCAGCGAGCGCACGCCGAAGGGTGTACACAGGCTGAACGCCGCTCCTCCAACGGAGAACGCAGCCGCTGAGATCGCGACGGTCACCAGCCCTGCCATCAAGGTCTTCATCGCACACCTCCCAGGTACCACCTTCCGTCAGGTAGTATAGCACAGCGTGAGATCCGGAGAACGGAGTGCCGGTTCCGCGCGGTGGGGGCGCTGTCCGGGATCATGTTCAGCCGGCTTATGGTGTGGTACCATTCTCTTCGGGTGGATGGGCGTGGATGAACCCGCACCGAGACGACGGAGCTGCCTTCGCCTGGGCCGCGGCGCGCGACTGCTGAACTGGCCGTTGATCGCCAAGCGCGCGGCGCTCGCTGTGGTCACCCTTGCCCTGCTTTCCTACGTCGTCTGGCCGTGGCTCCCAGGGCTCGGCGGCCCACAGGTGCGTACGGTGGTCGTCTATGGGTTCAGTATCCTCGGGGAGGCCATGAACGAGGACGTGTTCCCCGCCTTCGAGCTCCTGTGGCGCCAGCAGACCGGAGAGAGGGTGGAGTTCATCCTGTCGGTGGGCGCCTCAGGGACGATCACCAACCTCATGATCCTCGGAGTGCCGGCCGAGGTGGCGATCCTGTCGCTCGAGCTCGACGCTTGGCGGCTTGTGGATGCGGGCGTGATTCCGGGGCCCTCCTGGCAGGAACTCCCGCACGGAGGCGTGCTAAACCGTACCCCGTTCATCATGTTTGCGCGCCCAGGGAACCCCAAAGGGATCCGCAGTTTCGCCGACTTGGCTGCGCCGGGCGTGGGGGTGGTGCATCCGGACCCCTTGACCTCAGGCGGTGCCCAGTGGGCGGTAGTGGCCGCGTACGGGGCGGCCCTGCGGGAGACGGGAGATCCCGAACTGGCCCATGCGCAGCTCCTGGGCGTCTGGCAGAACGTCGTCGCCCAGGCCTCCTCGGCAAGGGCCGCACGAACGCAGTTCGAAACCGGCTTCGGAGATGTCCTCATCACCTACGAGCAGGAAGCGCTGCGCGATCTGGCGCGTGGGAGGCTCAATGTCGAACTGGTCTACCCGCGAGGGACGATCCTGAGCGAGCACCCGGTGGTCGTCCTCGAGCGCAACATCCGTCCTGGAAACCGTGAAGTGGTTCGGGCGTTTGTCGAGTTCCTCTGGAGTGAAGAGGCGCAGCGCATGTTCGTGGCACACGGGTTCCGCAGTGTGTACGAAGAACTGAACGTCGAGAACCCGCATTTCGGGTACATCGAAGATGGCTTCGTCATTGCCGACTTCGGAGGATGGCAGAGGGCCAAGGAGGAGATCGTGGACGGGATCTGGCGCGATCGCGTGCTGGCGGAGGTGGGCCGGTGAGGGTCCAGAGGGGGAAGACCTGGCTTCCGGTTGCACTGCTCTTTCTCTTCCTGGTGCCGCTTCTTATCATGCCGTTCGTGGCCGTGTTCGTGTTCGCAGGGCGTGGCGGTCTGGGCGCGTTCCTCGAGGTGCTCACCCACCCGGACGTTCAGTTTGCCCTGCGGTTCTCGATCCTGATCGCGCTCATCACGGCCGGGGTGAACGTAGTCCTGGGTACCTACACGGCCTACGTCCTCACCAAGTACCGGTTCCGGGGGCGAGAAGCGCTGACGATCCTCGTGAGCCTTCCTGTGGCCATGCCCCGGGTGGTGGTGGGAACTTCGCTACTGCTCCTCTGGGGGCCCATTGGCCTGATCGGGAGGCTGCTCGATCCCCTCGGCCTTCAACCCATGTTCGCCCCAGCAGGGATCGTGCTGGCGCACCTGTTCGTCACGTTTCCCTACATGATCAGTTCGGTGCGGCCGGTGCTCGAGGAAATGGAAGGGACGTACGAGGAAGCGGCCTACACCATGGGCGCCGGTCGATGGAAGACGTTCCTGCACGTGATCCTCCCCGCGCTGCGTGGAGGGCTCTTCTCCGGGTCGCTGCTCACGTTCGCCCACTCCCTGGGGGAGTTCGGGGCGACGATCATGGTGAGCGGCAACCTGAGGCTCAGGACCCAGACGGCACCCTTGTACATCTTCGCCCAGTTCGAGGCGGGGAACATCGAGGCGGCCAACGCGGTGGCGGCCGTGCTTGCGGTGATCTCCTTCGTGCTCTTCTTCGGGCTGTTGCGCGTGACCCGCACCCGACGGAGGGAAGCCTGATGTCCATCGTGCTGACGGAACTCACCAAGTGCTACGGGAACCTGGTCGTCCTGAGTCGCGTGAGCCTGGAGATCTTCGAGGGGGAGTTGTTCGTCCTGCTCGGGGGGAGCGGCAGTGGCAAGACCACCGTCCTGCGCATTGTGGCCGGGTTGGTGACGCCGGACGAGGGGAGGGTGGAGCTTGGAGGACGGGATGTGACCGCGACCATGCCGCAGGAGCGCAATGTGGGGCTCGTGTTCCAGAACTACTCATTGTTCCGCCACATGACGGTCGCGGCGAATGTCGAGTTCGGGCTCCGCATCCGCAAGGTTCGCCCCGCCAAACGAGCCGAGCGCCGGGAGGAACTCCTGGAGCTTGTGGGCCTCGCGGGGCTGGGGGAACGATTTCCGGATCAGCTGTCCGGTGGTCAGCAGCAGCGCGTGGCGCTGGCGAGAGCCCTTGCCTACCGCCCGTCGGTGCTGCTGCTCGATGAGCCTTTCGGGGCGCTCGACGTCAAAATACGCGGCCAGCTCCGGCACAGCCTGAGGGCTGTCCAACGGCAGCTTCAGGTGACCACTGTGCTTGTCACCCATGATCAGGAAGAGGCGTTCGAGCTCGCCGATCGGATCGGGGTCATCGAGCGAGGTTGGCTGGTAGAGGTTGGAGCACCCGACGAGCTCTATCTCCGTCCGAGAACGGAGTTCACCGCCACCTTCGTTGGCGGGGGCAACGTGCTTGTGGGACGTGTGGAAGAGGGCGCGATCTCCCTGGGCAGGGTGCGGCTTCCGATCCCCGCGGGGGCGCCGCGGCACTTGGAAGGGGGGACAGCCCGCGTCCTGTTCCGGCCGGAAGCGGTGGCGATCGCGGGAGAGCGCTGGCCGGAGAACGCGGGAGTGCATGCTCTAGGGGAAGGGGTGATCGCGAGCCGCAGGTTCGCCGGTGGCCTGGAGCGGCTCCAGGTGGCGGTGGAAGGACTAGGTGGCAGCCGTGCCCTGAGTCCAGCCCCGGAGTTCGGGCAAGCCTCGGCGTCCATCGAGGTGGCGCGGCCGACTGCGGAAGCGAGCGGCTTGCGGCTCAAGGAAGGCGACCGGCTCTGGGTGGGCCTCCGCGCCTACCACGTGCTCGACCCTGCTGGGCTCAAGCTCCTGATCCTGGCCGACCCCGAAGAACACGGGCCGGCCGTTGAGCAGGGTGTGCGGCTGCTGCACAGCATGCGCGCACCGGGCACCTTGCTTTCGGTGGTCGAGAACCGCTCTGCAGGGCGCGAGGCCCGCGAGGCGTTGGACGGGTTGCG
>PWTC01000010.1 GCA_003563005.1 Candidatus Acetothermia bacterium | reverse complement strand
TGCGCCGGTGCTGTATGGCGGTCTCCCGCGTTCTCAGTATCTCCTCGTGATCGAGATCTTCCAGACTGACGCCGACGGCAGGCTGGTTCTCCCAGCGTTGTCGAGCGTGGGCGCGCTCAAGAAGCAGCGCCTCATAGCGCTGCTGAGGCATTCGGGATGTCGTTGTGCCCACTCGTTGGTAGGGACGGCCATCGTAGGTGAACGGACGCGCATCAGCGATCGGTGGAGCCTGGAGCGCGATCACAGACTTCGTCGAGTTCGGCAAGGGCACAACCGCTGGCTCCACAGGTGCAGGCGGTTCAAAGCGATCCAGCATTCTGGCGATCGCCTGCTGTGTTGCATCGGCAAGATCCTGTCCCAGTATTCTTCCGCTCGACGCCACTCCGATCAGGACAGTCCCACCCTGACTATTGAGGAAAGCGCAGAGTGTCTCACCAGCGCGTGGAAGCTGCGCTGTTGACTTCTTGAACTCAACGGTTTCGGATTCGCCGGATGCGACAAGCCCGCGTAGTTCTTCCAGACTTATCATGGCTGCTCTCGTCTAATCGTAACCCAGGAACGATCTCCTACACAGCGATTCGCCTCCGCCGGCGCCCACGTTCCATCCCTTCACACTGTTTGGCACGGAAGATGAGGCGGAAGATGGAGGAGGGCGCCCGAAAGTACGCGGAGTTGTGATGGTGCGTGGTTTTCAGTCTGCGCTCGCCGACGGCTCAGATTGTAGGGAGTCGGTGCCCCTCGGAGTGGCCCACAGGTGATGGGGTCTCCCGGCTACGTCCTCGGCTTCTTGGCCTCGGGGCGGGGCGGGCTAGGACTGCTCTCTTCCGGCATAGGGGCGGGCGCCGAGACGCGGGCGAACCTTGTTCTTCTTGGCCTGGCGGCGCCACATGAGGTTGCCGGCGAGCATATAGAGCCAGGACTTCGTCGGTGGCCTTGCGGCCAGGGCCACCGCCTCATCGGGCACAGCCTCTCCCCGCTCGAGCGCGTCTACGGTCAGCCGGACCACCTTGTGCCACGCCGCACCGGACACCCCCATGCCGGTGCCACTGCGGCGCGCCGCGTGGCCTCGCCACCATCGGCGCACGCAACCCTGGCGGCGTGCCCGTAGCTCCGCAGGTTGACGGCGTTGCGCTCGAGCAGCCGGCCGAACGGACCGAGCTTCGCTTCCCTGTGCCTAGGCGTCGGAGGCGCGCGCCCCGTGCCCGGTGGTGACATCGCCGCTAACGCCAACGGAGAGCGCCTCTTCCAGCCTATCTGCCGGCACCATCTCCATGGACTTCTCGATCAAGATCTCGCGTATCCTCTCAAGCGACCGCATCTCTTCGGTTGCATCGCCGGGGAAGATCTCCTCGTAGGCCCCGACGTCGGCGAAACTCGGCGCATCCTCCAGGTCATGAAGCGCCGTCAGCACGCGCTCTTGCAGCTCACGGAAACCGATGTCCCCCGTCTCACAGGCCAACACCGCCCGTTTGATGTGGGCGTACACAGCGGCCACGCGGATAGCCCGATAGGGCATGATGAACCGCTTCTCAAACCTGACCTCACTTCGTGGGCACATGCAGGTGAGCGGCTCCGCCGTGCCAAGGATGATGGCGTTCAACTCAACGTCTGTGATACCGGGAGCCACCGTCCATACCTTCGCATACACTGCCGAAGCCACATTCGTCGAAATCGATGATCCCTCTTGCTCCAGCCAGTCATCCTCGTCCGGGTTGTAGATCGCCAGGTTGCCCGGAACCACCAGCTGCGCCCAGTCGTCCTGCGGCAATGGACACACCGGACCGTGCTCTGTGAACCGGATTTCCACGATTGCTTCGGCGTCCGCCACACGCGCAGGATAGACGCCATGCGAAGAGACGTTCCCCGCGGCCCCCAATACCATCCATCCCTGTTCCCTCATGGCCGTGACCCCCCGCCAAGCACCGCCGCCAGGAGCGGGCTCCAGCTCCTCGGTCAGCGTTCCCTCCACGTAGATCGCATGGAACAGCCAATCGGTCGCAACCTCAAGCAAGTCCCCGTCGCTCAACAACTCGAGGTAGGAGATGGCAGCGGGTTCAAACCCAGCTTCTTCGATCTGGGCACTCCACTCGTCGACGAACATTGGAAACAGCCTTGTCGCCCCGTGATGATCTTCCCAGTGTCTCTCAAGATGCCACACCATACCCGGGCTTTTCCAGAAACCGAGGCTAAGGTTGACGACTACTTGATACTCTTCCCGCGTCCTTTCCCTCGCATCCTCTATAACCTGAATAGCACGTTCCATGCCTAGTGTGACAGCGCTGAACGTCACCCCGCCATCACTCCACCCCACCCGTATCGGCAGCACCGTTGCCCCCAGGGCGCCCATGACCATGGTCCCCATGGTCCCGTGCCGTGTTGCGAACTCCACATCCTCGTCGTCCAAAGGCCCGACGTGATCACTCACCATGTCGTACCCCCAGACCTGCCCGCAAGACGTGTACAGGTACTCCTGCAACCACGGATACGCTTCATAGGCCACACCATCATCGAGCTGTATCACCCGTGTCGCGCGCTGCCCCCCAGAGGCGGTCACATCACTGAAGTACGCGACTGTCTCGGGCCACCACAGCACATTGAGGGTGCCGGCGTTCCGCTCCAGAAATGCAGCGGTAAACTCCCCCGCCGAGCTGATCGGCGCAGAGGCCTCAACGCTGCAGAGGGAGACGGCCATCGCCAGCGCAAGGCAGATCCAGGGGCACAGGGCACCTTGGGCCCGTTCTCTCCAACTCCGCCATCGCATGCTCGCCACTGCCTTCACCCCCCAGCAGAACAACCGCCCAATCTACCACGCCAGGGCCGCGACGGGCTACTCTTAGCGTGCCAGACGGCCCATGTCCTGCACCATACTTACCCGCTGCACCCCCCCTCACGTTCCCGCCTAGAATGGCCGAGTCCCGTGCACGTGCCTTTGGAACGGACCCTTCGGATGTTGTACACATGTGAACTCTGACCCATGGCGCACTCCTTGCTCGTCCGTCGGTCGAACAGCAGGTGCGCCACAGGGCCGCCTCCCGTTAGGATGCGGCCGCC
>PWTC01000115.1 GCA_003563005.1 Candidatus Acetothermia bacterium | reverse complement strand
CGCTGCGCGCGGGCAACCGAACCACGCTCTCGATCCTCTCGGTGCGCACCGAGCCGTTGCCGGACGAGCTGTTCGATCAGCAGGCGCTAGGCGACTAGGCGCTGGGGCGGTCACGCCCCCCCGGGGTTCGCGCGCGAACGGAACCTGCTGCGTTAGAAGAGCCCCTGATAGTGCCGGCGTAACCGCCGCATCAGGCACCCTGGGTGCTCGCTCCCCGCACCCCACCAGGCTGCTCGCGTGGGCGCCGCAAAGCGGATACGTACCTTTCGCTCTTCCGCACGGCTTGAACCGACACCGCTCGCAGGGCCCCGGCGCAGCAGCCCCGTCAGAAGAAAGTCGAGTTCGTGTTCCTCTCGGTAGGGCACGAGCAGCGCATCCTCGCCCGCGGGGCCGTCGAGCCCCCGCAGGACCGACGCCAGACCAGGATGCCATGTAGGCTCACGTCGGCCTCCGCCGCCCGGGGCGATGAGCAGGCTCCCGCCCGATCGCACGTGTGCGGCCGCGGCCTCCAGGGCTGCCCGGTTGTGCTGCCTGGCCACCTCCCGGGGCACGACACCGTGCAGATCGACAAGCAACCGGGTAGCCACCGCTCGTCGCACTCCGTCCCGCACGAGCGGCTCCCACCATCGCTCGAGCGGGAGTTCGACGGTGATGGAACTCGACGCGTAGCTAGGGACCAGCCGTTCGATGAAACTCGCCGAGACGATGCGCAAATCGGAGCGCTCGACCGCCGCCGCAACGAGAAAGGGCGTCAGGAGAGACGGATGGTTGCCGTACAGGATCACGGGTCCCGAGGGGAGCGCGGATCGGGCCGACTGCGGCGTGGTCGCGTTCCAGCCCGGCGTGTAGGTGTTCAGCAGCCATCGAGCGGCCTCGGTGAGTCCGCTTTGGGCGATGCGCTCGTCCAGCTGCTCGGCGAGCTCCAGAAACCGGGAGACGGGGTAGCAGCGCTCGACCAGTTTCGCCGGGAGGGCGCCCGTCTGGCTGCGAACCTGCTCAGACCAAAGGGCGCGCAGCGTCCTGATCTCCCCAGTCCGATACGCAGCACGTAACGATGCCCGCCCGCCTGTGCGCTGTCCGCCTGCCCTTGCTCGTGTGCGCAGCCCCACGCCGGCCACCTCCCGGGGCGATGCGGCGCAAGTCTAGCACAAGCAGGCCTTGCTCAGTGACCCGCTCAGCTCGTCAGGCCCGTGAGGGCACGGCGCATGTGCTTGACCAGGCTGTGTAGCCCATCCGACCCCAGCTCGTCGAGGAAACCCTCGAATGCTTCGCTCACGAACGGGCGCAGCCGGATCTGGTAGGTGGTCCCACGAGCCAAGCGTTCCCGGTGCAGCAGTCCCAGCTCAATGAGGTCCATCGGCGGCTCGCTGATGAGCGCCGCCTCCGCACAGTCGATCCACGCAGCAAGCTCCGTCGTGGTGTAGGCACGCGGCTCACGGGAGGCGAGGAACGCCATCATCCTCCGTTCATGAAGCGGGCGCCGACTGAGCCGCCGGACGAGTCGTTCCTTCTGTCGCAGCACCTCTTCGGGCAGTTGCCCCCCGTTGCCTCTGGCCCGCAGAGCCGGAGGCCCGGAGACCGATGCGCACATCTCCGGATCATCCTCCTCTGTGATCAGGGCATGGCTGACGGCCACGCCCCCCCCCTGCGCTCGGGTTCCCTCGGCTTCGTCCCGCGCGGTACGCAGGCGGAGTACCTGCGATCGCGCGCGGTTCGGGCGGCTGGCCGGGCGCTCAGCTTCCGGCGGGCCATCCTCCCCTTCGTAGGCACGCTGGATCGCGGCAAGGATCTCCTCGCGCACCTGCAGGAGCTTCGGTGTCTCCACCGGCTGGAAGGCGGGGGTGAACCCGCCGTGAAACGTGCTGCGCTTGCGCACCTGCACCTTGCGCACATCCTGGCCGGCGAGGAAGATGCACTCGCCCAGGCCCAGCCCGGCCACGGCCTCCTTCACCTCGGGCTTGCGCCAGGGCAAGAGTTCGCCGTACACACGCATGTCCGCCTCGTGCACCACGCGGTGCAGAAAAAGCATGCCCGCCTGAGTGAGCACGTCCTTGTCGACCTTCGCCGATCGTTGGGAGATGATGACGGTGCCCAGGCCGCGCTTGCGGCCTCGCAACGCAATCCGCGCCACCACGTCCTTGAGTGCCGTGCGCACGCTCTGGGGGATGAACTCGTGGCACTCCTCGATCCCGATCATATAGGGCTTGCGGAGCCTCCCAGCGAGCGCCCACAGGGTCGAGAGATACTCGAGCACGAACGCGTCTCGGTCCTCGGAGAGCATCCCGGAAACATCGACCACCACGGGAACCCCCTCCCGCAGTGAGACCTCAGCCACGCCGGAGGCTGCCTCCGCGTCCAGTTCCACATCGACGTTTTCGCCGTCTCCGACCACCAGCACCTCGTGCTTCTCCTTGAGCCCAAAGTATTCCCCGTCGGTGTCGATAATGGAGAGGGGATAGCGGGCCGCGAGAAGCTCCTCGAAGATCACGCCCGCGCTGTTGGACTTCCCCGATCCACGGATCCCAAGGATGGCGACACACTGCCCGATGACCTCGTCGAGCGGCAACGTGATGTCCGGTCCCAGCTTCAACGTTCGCATGCGCCCAGCCTAGGTCCCCAGGACAGTGCTCGCCAGGGAAGGGGGCACACCGTCAGGGGACATAAGGGGGGTAATCCGTGTTACATTTGACCCTCGAGTCGGCGGCGCGCCTCGGCCAGCGCCTGCTGGCGCGTGGTGATCTGGCCGGTGAGGATCAGTTCGTGGACCTCGTCCAGTACGCGTCCCAAGCGGGGGCCGGGAGGCTCCCCCATGGCCAACAGGTCGTCACCGCGGAGGAGTTCCCTCGCCCGACGCACTCCGCGCAGGCGTACGGTGTGATCGAGGAGGTCGACCGCCTGACCCACCACCGGCACCCAGGCGGAAGCCCGGTGAACGGAGGCCTCCGCATCGCAGATCAGCAACCGCAGGAGATCTGCGAACAGCGGATAACGCCGAGGGAGATCCTCGAGCTCAGTCTCCTCATGCTCGCCGCGCGTCAGCAGGCGGAGTTGCTTGCCCAGTCCCATCTCAGCGAACTGCCCCACCCTCATGTGCTCGGCCACCAGATGCACGACCCAGTCCACGTCACGCCCGGGCAGCCTGAGCCGGCGCAGCGCCGCTTCGGCCACCGCCGCCCCCACATGACAGTGGCCGCTCATGCGCTCCCCTCCCCAACGCACGAGCGCCTCGGGTTTGCCCACATCGTGGAAGAGGATCCCCAACTTGAGCAGTGGTCGATCCCACAGACCGTCGGCCACCCGAAGCGCGGCCAATGTGTGCGCCAGGACATCCCCCTCCGGATGGTACTCGGGTGGCTGCGGCACCCCGTCGAGAGCGGCGATCTCTGGCAAGACGTGGGCCAGCAGCCCCAGCTCGCGGAGCAGGGTCACGCCGTCAGCCGACCGAGGGGTGACCAGCAGGCGCCAGAGTTCATCGCGCACCCGCTCCTGCGAGATGCCCCGGATGCGAGGGGCCAGCCGGGCTACCGCCGCCGCCGTCGCCTCGTCGATGCGGAAATCGAGCTGACATGCCAGCCGGACCGCCCGGAGCATGCGCAGGTGGTCTTCGGAGAGCCGATGCGTGGGTGGACCTATGGTGCGGATCAACGAGGCCTGGAGGTCGGGGATCCCCCCCACGCGATCGATGATCTCCCCGGTCGCGTACGCCGCGAGGCCGTTGATAGTGAAGTCACGGCGCTGGACGTCCTCCTCGAGTCTCCCCCAACGGACGCGCTCAGGACGCCGCCCGTCGGCGTAATCCTCCTCGGTGCGGTAGGTGGCGACCTCGTAGTGCTCCCCCTGGGGGCCGACGACTACCAGGACCCCGAAAGCCTGTCCCACGGCGAGCACCTTCCGGTCCGAGAAGAGGTGCCGGACCTCTTCGGGCGGGGCGGACGTGGCGATGTCCACGTCCTGCGGCCGCCACGCCTCCTCGCGCAGCTCGGCCAAGAGGGCATCACGCACCACACCCCCGATGAGGACGGCCTCGTAGCCCGCCTGGGTAAGCCGCGTCAGGATGTCCTTCGCGAACGGGTGAGCGGCGAACAACTTCTCCACCGGGATCTTCACCAAGGGATTATCACCCATGGAACATCCTCCTGCTGGGCGGCGCGGCGGAGAAAGCAGGTCCGCGCACTTGCGACCGCAGGGTGCCATGGCTAGGATTCGCAAGAGGTGTAAACAATGGAGCACTCGCAGCTGGACTCAGCGAAGACACACATGGAGAAGACGATCAGGGTGCTGCGGGACGAGCTGGCCAAGGTGCACACGGGCAGAGCGAACCCCTCCCTGGTGGAGGACGTGGTCGTGGAGTACTACGGCACGCCCACGCCCATGAAGCACCTGGCGAACATCGTGGCACCTGATCCGGACATGATCGTCGTGCGCCCCTTCGATCGCTCTCAGATCGCGGCGCTGGAGAAGGCCATCCTCGCCTCGGATCTGGGGCTGACCCCTCAGAACGACGGCCAGATCATCCGGGTGAAGATCCCACGCCTGAGCGAGGAACGACGCGCGGAGCTGGTGAAGCTCGTCCAGCGGAAGGGAGAGGAGGCCAAGGTGGCGCTGCGCAACGTCCGTCGCGACGCCCGCGAGCATCTGGACGCCGAGAAGAAGGACGGGTCGATTGCGGAGGACGCGTATTTCAAGCTCCGAGATCAGCTCGATGAGCTCACGCAAGGGTTCACCACCCAGGTGGACGAGTTTGTCGAGGCCAAGGCGCAGGAGATGCGCACCCTGTAGGGGGTCCAATGCACAGGGCATGGTGCGGCCTCAAGGAAGGAGTGCTGCTGGCCGTCCCTGCATCGCTGGCCCTGGCGGTGCTGGGATGGACCTGGTCCGCCGGGCTCTGGGCCGGCCTGCTGGCAGTCGTCGCGGGGCGTGCAGTGCGCGTAGTACTCATCGGTAATCTGGCGCCCGGCCCCCGCACAGCAGTGCACGCCACCCTGGGTGGGTTGGCGGCGCAGGGGATCATGGCCGCGCTCGCCCTGGGCGCCGCTGCTTCCGATCTGCCCGCCTTGGCCGTGGCTGGAGGCTTGGGCATCGGCGTGGCCGGCATGTGGTGCCACGTGTGGACCGCATACACAGGAAGGGGGGGGCGCTGGACAAGCTGGGCAAGGAGCTGATCGCCCATGTACGCGTGGGACCCATTGAGTTCTCCTTCGACCTCCCCGCCGTCGCCGTGGCACTGGCGATCACCGCGGGCCTCGCGCTACTTGGCCTTTGGCTCCGACGGGGGATCCCGAGGACGGCCGACGCCCCGCTGTCCAGGAGGGCCGCCCTCGTCACGGCGATGCTCGATGCGGGTCACACGCAACTGACAGCCGGGTTCTCACCGGGGATGTCCCGGCAGATCCTGCCCCTCATCGGCACGCTGTTCCTGTACATCCTCGCTTGCAATTGGGTGAGTGTGGCGCCCTTCCCCTATCTCACCTCGCCGACCCAGAATCTGAACGTGCCGATGGGACTCGCCCTGATGGTATACGGCTTGTCCCACTACTGGGGACTGCGGGCCAAGGGGCTCCGCCGCCACTTGGGCGGCTACCTCAAGCCCTACCCGTTCCTTCTTCCGATGAACGTCGTCGGGGACATGGGACGCCCCCTCTCCCACGGGTTCCGTCTCTTCGGCAACATCATGGGCGGCGCCATCTTGACCGCCCTGGTGCCCATGCTGCTCGTGCAGGTCTTGTGGCTGCTTCCGTTTGCCGTGCCCTTGGGCATTTTCTTGAACTTCTTCTTCGGGCTGTTCGTCGGCACGATCCAGGCGCTGGTGTTCGCGCTCCTGGCCTCGGCCTACATCAACCTATCCGTACAATGAGACCAAGGAGGTAAGGGATGGACATCGCTGGACCAGACTTGATCGCGGTGGCACGCTACCTGGCCGCCGGAATATGCATGGGGATCGGCGCCATCGGGCCCGCCATCGGTCAGGGACTCGCCGCCGCCCACGCGCTCGACGGGATCGCACGCCAGCCGGAGATGGAGAACTCACTGCTGCGGACGATGATCGTGGGCCAGGCCATCGCCGAGTCCACCGGCATCTACTCGCTGGTGATCGCCATCATCCTCATCTTCGTGGCCGCCTGAGGAGCCGGACCGTGCGACTGGAGTGGGGGACGATTGTAGAGAACATCAACGCGACCCTTCTCATCAACCTGCTGAACTTCGCCCTGCTGCTTTGGCTGCTGAAGCGCCTCCTGTTCCGGCCCGCCATGAACTGGCTCGACCAACGTCGCCAGGCGGAGCAGGAACGACTCGAGCGGGCACGGACAACCGAAGCCGAGGCGGAGTCACTACGCGCACAGCGGGAAGAGGGACTGGCCGACGCCAACCGTCGCGCGCGGGAGATCCTGGCGCAGGCGAACTCGGACGCCCAACGTATCGTCCGGGAAGCCCGCGAGGAAGCCCGTCGTGAGGCACGGCGGATCGCGGAGGAGGGGGAGGAGGCCGCCCGCAAGGCCACCCAGGAAGCGCTGACCGAGCTGCGACGTGCCTACGCCGAACTCGTGGTGCACGGCGCCGCACGCGTCCTGGAGCGTGAAGTGCGGGCCGAGGACCATGGGCGCCTGCTCGAGAACCTCGCTGCAGAGCTGCCGGATCGGCTGCTCTCGTAACCCATGCCTGCACAGCCCCTGGCCGCCGACCGCTACGCCGCAGCCCTATATGAGCTGGCCACGGCGGAGGATCTGGTCACCACCATCGGACGGGACCTGGCCAGCGTGGGGTTGCTCTGGCAGGAGGTCCCGGAGCTCGCGGACGCCTTGGCCCACCCGGGCATCCCCCGCGAGGTCAAAGAGGGCTTACTCCAGAGGACACTGGACGAGGCGGTCCATCCCTACGTGATCAACGCGCTGCGCATGCTCATCCGCCGCGGCCGGGCCGGGGCCCTCCCGGGCATGCGCGATGCGTTCTTGAGCGCTGCCGAGGACGCAGGTAGGCTGGTGCGGGTGGTGCTACGCCTGGCACAACCGACCCGTACCGGGGACATCGAGCGGTATCGGGGACTGGTCCAAGAGACACTGAGGCGTGAGATCGTGCTGGAGGTGGAGCGCGACAGCAGCCTGCTGGCCGGGGCCGAGCTGGTCGTCGGAGGCCGGCGGCTCGACGCCTCGTTGCGCGGCCGGCTGGAACGCCTGAACGAACAACTGAAGGGGTGAGCATGGCTGACATCCGCAAGGACGAGATCACGAGCATCCTCCGGGAGCAGATCCGCCAGATCGACGCGGACCTGGTGATGGAAGAGGTCGGCGTGGTCGTGGAGGTGGGCGACGGAATCGCGCGCGTGTATGGACTGCGCTCCGCCCTGGCCAGCGAGCTGCTCGTGTTCCCGGGCGATGTCCGCGGACTCGTGCTCGACCTTCAGGAGGACTCGGTGGGCGTGGCTCTGCTTGGCTCCGACGCGGACATCATGGAGGGGGACGAGGTACGCCGGACGGGAGAGGTGCTCGCGACGCCCGTGGGCAAGGGATTCCTCGGCCGAGTGGTGGATCCTTTGGGTCGGCCGCTCGACGGCGGAGAGCCGATCGAGTCGGAGATCTCTCGCCCTACCGACGCCAAGGCACCGGGCGTCGTGGTCCGCCAGCCGGTGGACACACCGCTTCAGACAGGCCTGAAGTGTGTCGACGCTCTCACCCCGATCGGGCGCGGGCAGCGCGAGCTCATCATCGGCGACCGCCGCACGGGCAAGACCGCCATCGCGGTAGACACGATCATCAACCAGCGCGACAAAGGCGTCATCTGCATCTATGTCGCCATCGGCCAGAAGTCCTCCAGCATCGCCAAGGTCATCGACGCGCTCCGCCGCCACGACGCCATGGACCACACCATCGTCGTCGCCGCCCCCGCCGAGAGCCCCGCACCGCTGCAGTACGTGGCTCCCTATGCGGGGTGCACCATGGGCGAGTTCTTCCGCGATCGAGGCGAGGAGGCGCTCGTGGTGTTCGACGACCTGTCCAAGCATGCGGTGGCCTACCGCGAGATCTCGCTCCTGCTCCGCAGACCGCCCGGACGGGAAGCGTACCCCGGAGACATCTTCTACACCCACAGCCGGCTGCTCGAGCGGGCGGCCCGCATGTCCTCGGAGCACGGCGGGGGATCATTGACTGCGCTGCCCATCGTCGAGACGAAAGCGGGCGACATCACGGCCTACATCCCTACAAACTTGATCTCCATCACGGATGGGCAGATCTACCTCGAGGCGGACCTGTTCAACAAGGGCCAACGTCCAGCGATGAACGTGGGGCTGTCCGTATCCCGCGTGGGTGGGGCCGCTCAGGTCAAGGCGATGAAGGACGTCGCTGGGCAGCTAAGACTGGAACTGGCGCAGTACCGGGATCTCGCGGCGTTCGCAGAGTTCGCCCAGGAACTCGACGAGGCATCCCAGGCACAGCTAGCACGCGGGGAGCGCGTGATGGAGACGCTCAAGCAGGATCAGTACGCCCCCATGCCGATCCAGCAGCAACTCGCCGTTCTATACGCGGCGGTAAGCGGGATGCTCGACGACGTGCCCCTTGATGCTGTCAGCGCATTCTTGGAGGGCCTGGTGGGGTTCCTCGGGGAGCACCATGGGGAACTGATGACGGATCTGTCCCGGGGAAGAGCCCTGGACGATGCGCTGCGAGGCCGTCTCGAGGACGCTCTATCCACGTTCAAGAGCGGGTTCCGAGCCTGATATGGCCAAGCAGACGAGACAGATCTTCCGGCGCATCCAGAACGTGCGCCACGTGCACCAGATCACCAAGGCGATGTACGCCATCGCAGCAGCCCAGGTCGTCCAACGCAAGCGCGCCCTGGAAGCTGCGCGCCCACATCAGGAAGAGAGCCTTACCTCGCTGGGCCGGATTTGGGCGGCGGCCCGCGCGGCTGGGCAACGTCATCCGTGGTTCGAGCCGGGCGCCGGACAGGCGACCGCGCTGCTGGTCATCAACACCGATCGCGGCCTGTGTGGACGGTACGTGGGGGACATCAACCGGGCCGCGGAGGCCCGCGCCTCCGAGCTGGATGAGGCGCTCCTGCTGCTGGGAGGGGAGAAGGCCCAGGGGCACCTGCGGGCCCCCCGCTGGCGCATCGCGCACACCTATGCTCGGGCCTACGAACGCCCGGATGCGGGCATCGCCAAGCAGATGTGCGATGACATCTTGGAGCTGTTCCCTGAGCGCGTGAGGGCTGTCGAGATCCTCTACATGCGCTTCGAAGGGGAGCTCGTCCAGCGCGTGACCCTGGAGCAACTGCTGCCGATCGAGCCGGAGTCACGTCCTCCCCGGCAGCTCCTGACCGAACCCGATCTGCCTGCGCTGCTGGAGCGACAGAGCCGCATCCACCTGCTCGGGATGATCCTTCACGCGCTGCTCTCGGCCAAGGCCAGCGAGCAGGCGATCCGCAGACAGGCCATGAAGTCGGCGACCGACAACGCCGAGGAGCTCCTGGAGGACCTTACACTGCGGTACAACAAGGCCCGCCAACACGGGATCACCCGTGAACTGGCGGACATCGTCGGCGGCTCGGAAGCCCTGCGGGAGGGAAGATGAACGAGAAGCACAACCAACATCATGGATGGATCTCAGCGATCCGAGGCCCCGTCGTGGATGTCCGCTTTCCTCGGGGGCACCTGCCGCCACTCGTGCAGGCGCTGATTGTGGAGCGCCCCGAAGGAGGGCAGCTCGTGCTCGAGGTTGCGCAGCATCTCGGGGACGGCGAGGTGCGCGCGGTGGCCATGGACTCAACAGATGGACTGGGCAGAGGTCATCCTGTCCAAGACACAGGCGGGCCGATCACCGTTCCGGTTGGGGAGAAGACCCTGGGGCGCATGTTCGACCTCAGGGGCGACCCCATCGACGAGCAGCCCGCGCCCGAGGATGTGCCGCGCCATCCCATCCACCGCGATCCCCCCAGGCTGGACAGCCTGTCGGTGGAAGACGAGATCCTGGAGACAGGCATCAAGGTGGTCGACCTGATCGCCCCCTTCCCACGCGGGGGCAAGATCGGCCTGTTCGGCGGAGCCGGGGTGGGCAAGACGGTGCTCATCATGGAGCTGATACGCAGCATCGCCTACGAGCATCAGGGGTACTCCGTGTTCGCCGGGGTGGGCGAGCGCTCGCGGGAGGGGAACGAGCTGTACCTGGAGATGAAGGGCGCAGGCGTGCTGCCCAATACGGTCCTCGTCTACGGGCAGATGAACGAGCCCCCTGGAGCGCGGTTCCGCGTTGGCCTCTCGGGGGTCACCATGGCCGAGTACTTCCGCGACAAGGAGGGAAAGGACGTGCTCCTGTTCATCGACAACATCTTCCGGTTCGCCCAGGCCGGCAGCGAGGTTTCAGCGCTGCTCGGACGCATGCCCTCCGAAGTGGGCTACCAGCCCACGCTGGCCACGGAGATGGCTGAGCTCCAGGAGCGGATCACCTCCACGCGCCACGGGTCGATCACCTCGGTTCAGGCCGTCTACGTGCCTGCCGATGACTTCACCGACCCGGCACCCGCGACCGTGTTCGCACACCTAGACTCCACCATCTCGCTCACCCGCGGCCTGGCCGAGAAGGGGATCTACCCGGCCGTGGACCCGCTGCAGTCCGACTCACGGCTCATGGACCCACGCCTACTCTCGCCGGAGCACTATGAGGTCGCCCAGGAGACGCGTGCCATCCTGCAGAGGCACGAAGACCTCCAGGACATCATCGCCATCATGGGCATGGAGGAGCTGTCCCCGGAGGACCGCACTGCGGTGATGCGCGCGCGGAAGATCCAGCGGTTCATGGCCCAACCGTTTCACGTGGCAGAACACTTCACGGGACGCGAGGGGGCGTACGTTCCGGTCGAGGAGACGGTGCGCGGCTTCGGGATGATCTGCTCCGGGGAGCTGGACGACCTGGCCGAGCAGGCGTTCTACATGGCCGGGACCATCGACGAGGTACTCGAGCGCGCCAAGCGCTGAGCCCGCCCGTTGGTCGGCCGTTATAATGCCCCCGTCCAAGGAGGCGGGATGCGTCAGGCACAGATGGGCAAAGAGCTGAGGATCACCGGAGAGAACCGCGTCGGGTTTCTCTCGGATGTCGCCGAGATCCTCGCCCAGCAAGGGATCAGCATCCTCGCTGTCGCCGTTCAGGTAGCCGACGCCGAGGCTTGGGTCCGGATCGTGACGGACGCCCCGAGTTACGCCCTTGACGCGCTGCGAGCGGCGGACTTCTCTGTCGACGAGCGCGACGTCGTGCTCGTCGAGCTTCCCCACCGCCCAGGGCTCCTGCGCCGCATCACCGAGGCGCTAGCCCGCGCCGACATCGACATCCACGATCTCTACGCCACCGCGTCCGCGGAGAGCGCGCGGAGCCTGGTGGTGCTCTCCTGTTCGCACAACAACAAGGCGCTATTGCTCCTGAGGGACCGTTAGTGGCTTCGTTTCACACGGTCTAGCGCCGCGCCACCTTGTTGAGGGATGCCTGCACGATCCCCATTCCGATCACGCCCAAGAGCCACAGCAGGACGAACGCCACCGCCGCCGTCAACCCCCCGCGCGTCACGTGCTCGACCCCCTCGCTGAACTTCCACATCCACCAGATGTTGACAAGGGGAATGAGGATCAGCCAGGCCGTGGGGATGTCGGCGCCCTGCGCGTTCATCTCCGACTTCGTCTTCACCGTCCAGTAGATGGCGTAGATCCCGAACGTCACCACCGAGAGCACGATAACCCCAAGCACACTCCGCTTCTGCATCCCAGACCGCCTCCCGTCAGATAGCTGAACCTCGTGCCCGGTCTGCGGAGCCTGGCTCGCCCCCCGCAACCGCGGCCGCATCCATTATGGGCGTGCCCACCCGCAAGG
>PWTC01000133.1 GCA_003563005.1 Candidatus Acetothermia bacterium | reverse complement strand
TGCGGTTCCATACGCGAGATCTAGGCCTGGTAGGCGGCGCATGCGCGCCCGAACCTGCCATCGAGGCGCAGGACGAGCAGGTGGCCGAGGCCCTCGTACCAGAGGATCTCCGCCCTAACCTAAGACAGATCCTCCTTCGCAACGTGGCACGGGCGCACGCGCGCGAGCGGGCGCTCAAGGCGAAGGGGGCGCGGTGCTGTGCCCGCTGCGAGGGCCTGTTCTGCGGTGGTGGAGAACTCTGCCAAGCATGCCGGCTTGCCGCCCCACGAGGGGAAGATTAGACTGAATCGGGCGATGCGCGTGCAGGGAACGACTGTGCTGGCGATTCGATGTGAGGAGGAGCACGCTCTTGTGGTGGGTTGTGACGGCCAGGCCACCATGGAGGCGCGCATCGTGAAGGCGGGTGCGCGCAAGGTACATCGCATCCACGAAGGCACGGTGCTTGTAGGCTTCGCCGGCAGCACAGCGGACGGCCTCGCGCTCCTTGAGCGCTTCGAGGCCAAGCTCAACGAGCACGGGACGCTGCGGCGAGCTGCGGTGGAGCTCTCGAAGGACTGGCGCACGGATCGGGCACTCAGAAGATTGGAGGCGGTGATGGTCGCCGGCTCGGAAGAGGCCCTGCTCCTGCTCACTGGCCAGGGTGATGTGATCGAACCCGACGACGGGCTCGCGGGGATCGGAAGCGGCGGCGGCTACGCCCTGGCGGCTGCGCGGGCACTGCTTAGGCATGCGCAGCTCCCCTTGGGAGAGATCGTCACACGCGCGTTGGAGATCACGAGCGAGATCGACATCTACAGCAACGATCGCTTGGTGGTCGAGGAGCTGAACTGGTGAGCGCGCTGACGGGCCTCACGCCGCGGGAGATCGTCGCCCAACTCGACCGGTTCATCGTCGGCCAAGACGATGCAAAGCGGGCAGTGGCCATCGCGCTCAGGAACCGAGCTCGCCGTGCAGCGCTCCCCGAGGCACGCAGGCGCGAGGTGCGCCAGGCGAACATCCTCATGATCGGGCCCACTGGGGTCGGCAAGACGGAGATCGCCCGCCGGCTGGCGCAGATCAGCGAGTCTCCGTTTGTGAAGGTGGAGGCCACCAAGTACACCGAGGTCGGGTACGTCGGGCGCGACGTAGATTCGATGGTGCGCGATCTCGTCGAGGTAGCGATCGATCTGGTGAAACAGCGTGAGGCCAGGCGTGTGGAAGCCAGGGCGCAGCGCTTGGTCGAGGACCAGCTGGTCGAGGCCTTGGCCCGCGGGGCGACCGAGGCCGAGGGTACGCGTGAGCGCTTGCGGGAACGGCTGCGGGCGGGCGAGCTCGAAGACAGCCTGGTCGAGGTCAACGTCCGCGAGAACATGACGCCCCAGATCTCGGTGTTCAGCGAAGCGGGACTCGAGAACCTAGGCATGGATCTCTCGCAGCTCTTCTCCGGTATGCCACAACCCCTCCGGCCCAAGCGGATGATGGTCGCCAAGGCGCGCGAGGCGCTGCGGGAGGAGGCTGTGGAGGGGCTCCTCAACATGGACGAGGTGGTCAGCGACGGGCTTCGACTGGCGCAGGAATCGGGGATTGTGTTCATCGATGAGATCGACAAGCTGGCGGTGTCGGGGAGAGAAGAGCGGCATGGCCCCGGCGTCTCGCGGCAGGGCGTCCAGCGGGACCTCCTGCCGCTGCTCGAGGGCAGCGCCGTGCGCACGCGGCACGGCACCGTGTTCACCGATGGAATACTGTTTCTTGCGGCCGGTGCGTTCACCTCGGCCAAGCCCTCCGATCTCATGCCCGAGCTCCAGGGGCGTTTGCCGGTCCGGGTGGAGCTGAGTGCGCTGAGCGAAGAGGACTTCCGGCGCATACTCGTCGAGCCGCAGGACGCGCTTACGGTTCAGTACGCCGCCCTCCTGGCCACCGAAGAGGTAGAGCTCACCTTCACCGAGGAGGCCGTGGCGGAGATGGCGCGTGTGGCCTGGGAGTTGAACCGCTCGCTGGAGGACATCGGCGCGCGGCGCTTGATCACAGTGATGGAGCGCGTCTGTGAGGAGATCTCGTTCGACGGACCCGATATGGCTGGGACGAACGTGCACATGGACGCCCAGCACGTCCACGAGCGCTTGCGTCCCCTGGCTGCGGATCTCGATCTTTCGCGGTACATCCTCTAGGCAGACCGTGTGTCCCCACACCGTGGAGCGCGCGGCGGGGCTTGCCCATCTGGATGGCGCGCTGTAACGTTGCGGTCGGCGTTCTCAACCGGAGGTGCGACGTGGCCAGAGTGGTGTTGCCAGGTGGTGAGTCTATCGAGGTCGAACCCGAGGACCTCCTGGATGTGCTCGCGCGCAGGAAGATGCGGCCCGCAGGGCTGATCATCGACGGCGAGCTTCGGGATGTGCGTGACCCCCTCCCTAAGACGAGCCCGGCCCGCCTGGTCACCGTGGACGAGCCTGAAGGCCTGGAGGTGCTGCGGCACAGCGCGTCACACGTGCTGGCCCACGCGGTACGGCGCCTCTACCCGGATGTCAGACTGGCCATTGGCCCTGCGATCCGTGACGGCTTCTACTACGACTTTGAGTTTGCCCAACCGCCGAGCCGTGAAGACCTCGAGCGCATCGAGGGCGAGATGCGCCGCATCGTGGCGGAGGATCTCCCCATCGAGCGGATGTGGCTGAGCCGCGAGGAGGCCGCTCAACGTCTCCAAGAAGAGGGTGAGCACTACAAGCTCGAGCTCCTGGAGGAGATCGAGGGCGACCAGGTGACCTTCTACCGCCAGGGTGATTTCGTCGATCTCTGCCGTGGGCCTCACGTGGCTTCGACCGGGCATGTGCGACATGTCCGTCTCCTGGACCTGGCGGGCGCCTACTGGCGGGGTGACGCCAACCGCACCATGCTCACACGCATCTACGGGACGGCCTTCCCCACGGCGGAGGGGGTCAAGGAGCATCTCCGGCGACTAGAGGAGGCCAAGCGGCGCGATCACCGCGTGCTGGGGCCCAAGCTCGATCTCTTTTCGATCCAGAACGAGGAGATCCGGGCTGGATTGGTGCTCTGGCACCCCAAGGGAGCGCGCATCCGGAACGAGGTCGAGGCATTCTGGAAGGAAGCGCATTACCAGAACGGCTATCAGCTGGTGAGCAGCCCGCATATCGGGCGGGCGCAGTTGTGGCAGCGCTCGGGGCACCTCGACTTCTACCGGGAGGGAATGTACGCCCCTCTCGTCGTCGAAGGACAGGAGTTCTACCTCAAACCGATGAACTGCCCGTTTCACATCGCCATCTACAATAGCCGAGGCCGGTCCTGGCGCGATCTGCCGATTCGGTACGCCGAGCTAGGCACCGTCTACCGTTTCGAGCGCTCAGGTGTGCTCCATGGGCTCCTCAGGGTGCGGGGGTTCACCCAGGACGACGCGCACATCATCTGCCGTCCCGACCAAGTTGGAGAGGAAATCCGGCGCACGCTCCGTTTCGCGCTGCACATGTTGCGTGCCTTCGGCTTCTCCGACTTCGCCGTCTACCTCTCCACTCGTCCGGCGGAGTACGTGGGGGAGCCGGAGCGATGGGATCTGGCCACCGAGGCCTTGCGGGAAGCCGTGGAGGCCGAAGGCCTTGCCTATCAGGTCAAGGAAGGCGAGGGCGCGTTCTACGGCCCCAAGATCGACATCGACGTCGAGGACTCGCTCGGCCGTGCCTGGCAACTCACCACCATCCAGTTCGACTTCAACCTGGCCGATCGGTTCGACATGGCCTACACCGGCGAGGATGGCCAGCCGCACCGTCCGTTCATGATCCACCGGGCGCTGCTGGGTGCCCTGGAGCGGTTTTTCGGTATTCTGATCGAGCATTACGGAGGCGCGTTCCCCGTGTGGCTGGCCCCAGTGCAAGCGGTGGTGCTGCCGGTGACCGAAGAGCAGATCTCCTACGCCGATGAGGTCACGCTGCGGCTCGCCGAAGCGGGGATCAGGGTCGAAGGGTGGACCAAGGGCGGCAAGACGCTGCGATGGCTCGTGCGACAGGCACAGGTCGAGAAGATCCCGTACATGCTCGTCTGCGGTGCCCGTGAGGCCGCGGAAGGGGCGGTGTCGTTGCGGTTGCGCACCGAGGAGGACTTGGGGCCCCAGCCGGTGGACGCGGTGATCACCCGCATCCTGAGCGCCGCCGAGGCCCGAGAGACAGAGCTCTAGCGCACGCGGCCTTACTCCATGTACCCGAGCCGTTTGAGCTGATCCTCGACCTCGGCCTGTTCGTCCGGCGTCAAAGGGGAGAGGATGCCCAACTGGGTCAGGCGTTCCCGGACGAGCTGCTCCAACCATGCCTCGACCGAGCTAGCTCCCAGCTCAACCAGATGGGACTCGGCCGTGCGGAGGACATCCTCGGGGAGTAGCACCCAGCGTTTGTCGCTCATCGCGCCTCCAACTCGAGATGTTGCCCGATCCACGTGTGCAGGTCGAGCAGGGAGGCGCAGGCGCCCTCGGGCATGCCGGGTGCGATGAGGAGCCCCGCGTGCGCGTGGTTCGCCTCGTCCGGACCCGTATCGTTCTCCTCTACGTGGATCGCGCCGTGGCCTACCGTGCCGATCGAGCGATGTCCTAGGTCATCGAAGTAGACGAGGAGGTCCGGCGGGATGCCGTTGATCTCGCGGTACAGATCCTGCGGACGGTGCACGCGAGTGGCGAGCGGCCGGCCCTCCGGATCAGGGATCGCCCGCAAGCCCTCGATCAGCTCGCTCCGCACCCGTTCGTACGTGGCAGGGGCCACCCTCCCCTCGGGCTCGCGGCCCGTCACGTTGAGGAAGACGCGGCCGTAGTAGCCTCCTTCGCCCCAGGCGGTCGTCCGCTTCCAGTCGACGCGGCCATCGGCGATGAGCTCCCGTATGGGGGTGGGTCGCGCGGGACGCTCCTTCAGATGGAGCAACCCTTGGGCGATGAGCCACTCGTTGATCGCGACCGCTCCTCGCATCGCCTGGGCGCCGTGGTCGCTGACGACGAGCACCTCGGTCCCCGAGGGGAGTGCATCCATCAGGTCCCCGATCTCCCGGTCGAGGAGGCGGTAGTAATCCAGGCAAGCCTCGGCCCATGAGTCCGACGCCCTAGTGGCCGCTGCGGGATCCAGCGCGGACCAGAGGGCGTGGTGCAGGCGATCTGGCCCCATCTCCACCAGGACCAGGAACTCCCAGGGCACTCCGCGAGCCAGATCACGTGTCAGGGTGAATCTGCGTTCGGTCATCGTACGAACCTGAACGAGCACGGACTCCTTGTCTTCGGTGCGGAAGTCCTCGACATCGGGCATGTAAGGGGCGCTTGGGACCCGTAGGTGTGAGGCCAACCGAGCGGGGAACGCCATGCCCTTCCCTCCGGGCGGGGCAGGGAAACCGGCCACCATCGTTCCCAACAGGGGCCGGACTGGATACGTACCCGGCACGCCGATGACCAGGGACGGGCGGCGCGCCGCGCCGAGGGCATCCCAGATGGGCGTCCCGCGAAACGAAGCCGACGAGGCGACCTCGAGCGAATCGTAGGAGTGATCACGGCGGTTGCGAAAGCCGTACACGCCGAGCTGTCCCGGGTCGCGCCCGGTCATCATGCACATCCAGGCGGGGACGGTGATCGGCGGGTCCACCGAACGCAAGGCGCGCACGCCGCTCTCCCCGGCGAGCTCCTGCAGTGCGGGGAGCTCGGGGAGAAGCTGGCGCGTGAGGAAGGGATCCGCGCAGTCGAGCCCGATGAGTGCGAGTCTCTTCACGTGCGAGGGCTCACGCGCCGGCCCGGGCAGCAGTGGTCGCCTGCTGGAGCCGTTCAGCTTGGTCCGTGGTCTCCCATGGTGGGGAGAGCTCCACGCGCCCGAAGTGACCGTAGCTTGCGAAGGGTTCGTAGATGGGGCGCCGCAGGTCCATCCGCTCGATGATCGCCCCCGGGCGGAAGTCGAACGTCTCTTCGATGACGCGGCGCAGAAGCGCGTTGCTCACCGTTCCGGTGCCGAATAAGTCCACGTTGAGTGCTAGAGGGTGCGCGCGACCGATAGCGTAGGCCACCTGGACGGCGCACTCGCGTGCGAGGCCGGAGGCGACCACGTTCTTGGCCACGTAGCGCGCCATGTAGGAGCCCGAGCGGTCTACCTTCGTCGGGTCCTTTCCGGAGAAGGCGCCCCCGCCGTGCGAGCCGTAGCCGCCGTAGGTGTCGACGATGATCTTGCGGCCGGTCATCCCCGTGTCCGAGGCGGGGCCTCCGATGACGAACCGGCCCGAGGTGTTGACGTAGATGACGGTGTCGTCGTCCAGCCATCCGTCGAGGACCGGGTCGATCACAAGGGCCCGCAGCTGTGAGCGTATCTGCTCGAGTTCGACGTCCGCGGCGTGTTGCGCTGCGATCAGCACCGTGTGCACGCGAACTGCCTTCCCATCCTCGTACTGCACGGTGACCTGGGTCTTCCCGTCCGGGCGCAGGTAGGGCAGGCTTCCGTCCTTGCGTACTGCGGCGAGGCGCTTGGCGAGCTTGTGCGCAAGTGTGATCGGAAGGGGCATGAACTCGGGCGTTTCGGCGGTGGCGTACCCGAACATGATCCCCTGGTCGCCAGCGCCGAGCTGGTCGAGCGGATCGTGAGAGGCGCGCTCCTCCTGGGCGTGCAGGACGGCCTGCTCGATGTCGCTGGATTGCTGTCGCAGTACGGCGGCCACGGCGCAGGCGTCGTGGGACAGACCGAAGTCGGGGTGTGTATAGCCGACATCGCGGATCACCCGCCGGGCGACCTTCTCCGGCTGGATCATCGCCTCGGTGGCAAGCTCGCCTCCCAGCACGACCAGGCCCTGCATCAAGAACGTCTCGCAGGCGACCCTGCCCTGGGGGTCCTGGGAGAGCACCGCGTCGAGCAGCGCGTCGGAGATGCGATCGGCCAGTTTGTCCGGATGCCCCTCCGTCACCGATTCCGCTGTGAGCAGCTTCATCCGCCTGTCGGTTGCCTGTGTCTGACTGTCCAATCGCACCTCCTGGCCGTCGCGCTTCTTGCCCTCTCTGAAATGCGCTGTACGGCAGCTCAAGGCTCTCCTGTTGCGTGGCTCTGGGCTCATGGCCCGCTTCCCGCGCTCCGCAACCGGCCGGGCCCGTTCATTCGCGCAGCCGATGGTAGGCTTCCCACCTGCCCCCCGCAACAAAAAGGGGACAGGCTTCATTTTTGTCTAGGAAGCAACGGGACTTCCTCCCGCAGTGTCAACAGGCGTCGACCACGTACACCATACTATGGTGGTGCCGAGCAGGCACCAACTCAGACGGGGCAGCTCTGTCCACAAGCTCCGCGGAGAGAACTTGAGCAAGAGGCCAAGACCTGGTAACTCTTTCCGAGGTGTCGCACCATGCCCAGAGTCGCGCGTGGGTTGATCGACGGGCATCCGTACCATGTGCTGAGCCGGGGTAACGCAGGCCGGCACGTCTTCCTCAAGGACATGGACTATGCAGCCTTCATTGAGCTCCTCGGGGAGGCCAGGGCCAAGTTCGACGTTCAGTGCTTGGCGTACTGCCTTATGCCCAACCATATCCACTTCGTCTTCGCGCCGGGGACGGGCCCGGAGCTAAGTCGCATGATGCAATGGCTGCTCACGACGCACGTGCGTCGCTATCACGCCCACTACGGTGGCCACGGACACGTGTGGCAGGGAAGGTTCAAGAGCTTCCTCATTGCTCAGGATGAGCACTTCGTCACCGTGCTCAAGTACGTCGAAGCGAACCCTCTTCGGGCAGGGCTGGTTACGCGTGCGGAGCATTGGCCCTGGTCTTCGCTGCAAGAACGGATCGGCTGGGGTGGTGTCGGGCTCCTTGACAGCCCCATTGTAGAACTGCCCGCCGATTGGCGGGCGTTCGTGAACGATGTGATTCCTTCTTCTGAACTGGAGAGGCTTCGGTTCAGTGTGAACCGGCGGGCGCCCTACGGGCCTCGGACCTGGCAACAGCGGATGGCGAGGAAGCTCGGCCTGGAATCGTCACTTCGCGGACGCGGAAGGCCGAGGAAGCAGAGCTAGATTGGGCAAAAAATCAGCCTGTCCCCTTTTCTGGCTTGCCGGGGATGGTGTCCGGAAGGCATGATGCAGCTGCGATGAACATGAAAGCGGTCGTGTTGGCGGGGGGCTCGGGGACGCGACTTCGGCCGCTGACGGACATGACGCCAAAGCATCTGCTTCCTGTGGGGGGCAAGCCCATCATCGAGTACGGGCTCCAGGCCATCGCTGCCTTGGGCATCGTGGACGTCGCCGTGGTCGTGGGAACGGAAACCCGCGAACCGCTCCGCGCACACCTCGGTTCGGGCTCGCGGTGGGGCGTGCGCATCTCCTACGTATTTCAGGAGGAGCCTCGCGGCATCGCCCACGCGCTTCTCTGCGCGGCGGACTTTGCAGGCCGTGACCCGATGATCCTCTACCTCGGTGACAATCTGCTGGGTGAGCCGCTGTCAGGCTTGGTCCAGTCCTTTTTCCGGAACGCCGCTTCGGCTGCGATCGCGGTGAAGGAGGTTCCCGACGCGCGGGCGTTCGGCGTGGCTGTCCTCGATACCGAAGGGCACGTCAGACAATTGGTCGAGAAGCCCGCCCAACCCCCCTCGAACCTGGCGGTGATCGGCGCCTACGTCTTCCGCCCCGAGGTGTTCGAAGCCAGCCGATCGATCCAGCCCTCGGGCCGTGGTGAGTACGAGATCACCGACGCGATACAGGCGCTTATCGATGCGGGCAAGACCGTCGTCCCACATCGCGTGGCCGGCTGGTGGAAGGACACCGGCACGCCAGCCGATCTGCTCCATGCGCAGCAGCTGGTGATGGAAGGGCTGGAGACGGAGATCACTGGTGCGCTCGATGCCGACACGACCCACCAAGGCTCGATTCGCGTGGAGCGCGAGGCTTTCGTGCACCGGAGCGCCCTGCTCGGCCCGGTCCAAGTCGGCGCGGGGGCGTGGGTGGAGGGCGCGCGGCTCGGCCCGCATGTGAGCCTCGGGGCGGAGGCACAGATCAAGCGCGCCGTTCTCGAGAATTGTATCGTGCTTCCGGGAGTGACCATCGAGGACGAACAGCTCTCTGACGTCATCGTGGGGCCGGGCATGCGCGTGAGCGGAGCCCGACGTTGATCCTGGTGACCGGAGGGGCCGGCTACATCGGGAGCCACACGGTCAAACAGCTCCTGACCCGCGGGCACGAGGTCGTCATCTACGACAACCTGTCCACCGGCCATCGTGAGCTCGTCCTCTCAGAGCAGTTCGTCCACGCAGATCTGGCCGACACGGAGACGCTGCGGCACACGTTCTCCCGCTACCCGATCCGCTCTGTCGTCCACTTCGCCGCCCACACGGCGGTCGGCGAGTCGGTGGAGCGCCCGGGTAAGTACTACCGCAACAATGTCGTGTCCACACTCAACCTGCTCGAGGCGATGCGCGAGCACGGCGTGGGCAGCATCGTCTTCTCCTCGAGCGCCGCTGTGTACGGGACGCCGACACAGATTCCCATCCCTGAGGATCATCCGAAGCATCCGGTGAACCCATATGGACGCACGAAGTGGATGGTGGAACAGATCCTCGCCGACTACGGCGTGGCCCATGGACTGCGTCACGTGTCTCTGCGCTACTTCAACGCCGCCGGCTCGGATCCCGAAGGTGAGATCGGCGAACTCCACGATCCCGAGTGCCATCTCATCCCCATCGTGCTGGAGGCCGCGGCGGGACTGCGCCCGCACGTCGAGATCTACGGCACCGACTACCCGACCCGGGACGGCACCGGCGTGCGCGACTACATCCATGTCGAGGACCTGGCGCGTGCCCACGTGTCAGCCCTCGAGGCGGTCGAAGACGGCTACGCCGCCGATGCCTACAACCTCGGCATCGGCCGAGGGTACACGGTGCGCCAGGTCATCGACACATGCCGGAGCGTCACCCAGAGGGAGATCCCCGTGGTCGAAGGACCACGCCGCGCCGGGGATCCGGCCGAGTTGGTCGCCGATGCGGCACGCGCCCGCCGGGAGCTTGCCTGGCAGCCGCGGTTCGAGGAGCTCGAGCCCATCGTGGAGACCGCGTGGGCCTGGATGTGCCGCCAGCTGTCTCTGTGAGGGCCCTTCGATTCCATCGGGTGGGCCGGTACACTTCTGGCTGAGCTGCAACCCACGGAAGGACGGTTCTAGTGCAACCCAACCAGCAAGAGGGACGAGTTCGCGTGGCCGGCGGACAGTCGCATGACGGCACACTGATCGCTGACCCAACGAGGATCGAGGAGCTGCGCGCTGAGGCCACAACGCTCCCGTCGTGGGACCTCACACAACGACAGCTCTGGGACCTGGAGCTTCTGCTGAGCGGGGGATTCGCGCCGCTCAAAGGGTTCCTCGACCGGGACGACTACACCCGGGTCTGCGACACGATGCGACTTTCGTGCGGGGCGCTGTGGCCGATCCCGATCACGCTTGACCTGCCCGTCACCTTCGCTGAGAAGCTGAGTCCCGGCGGGCGTGTGGTGCTTCGCCATCCGGAGGGGATGGCGCTGGCGGTGCTCACGGTGAGCGACCTGTGGACGCCCGACAGACGCGCCGAGGCTGAGACCATCTTCGGAACAAGCGACGCGAGCCATCCTGGTGTAGCGCACCTCTTGCAGGAGACGCATCCCGTCTGTGTGGGTGGTGTGCTGGAAGGGATCGAGCTGCCGCCGCACCATACATTCGTGGAGCACCGTCACACGCCCGCCCAGCTCAGGAAGGAGCTGTCTCGCCAGGGGTGGGAGCGAGTGGTGGCGTTCCAAACACGTAATCCCATGCATCGGGCGCATGTGGAGCTGACCCGACGGGCGGCGGCGGAGGTCGACGCCGCGGTGCTCCTCCACCCGGTTGTGGGCCGCACGGGACCGGGGGACATCGACTACTTCGTCCGGGTTCGCTGCTACCAGGCCGTGCTGGAGCGGTACCCCAGGGGGAAGGCCATGCTGAGCCTCCTGCCGCTTGCGATGCGCATGGCCGGCCCGCGCGAGGCGCTGTGGCACGCGCTGATTCGCAAGAACCACGGGGCGACGCACTTCATCGTGGGGCGCGACCATGCGGGACCGCGCAACCCGAGCACGGGGGCGGCTTACTACCCTCCCTACGCGGCCCAGGAACTGACTTCTGCTCACCAGGATGAGATCGGCCTAACGATCCTCCCATTCGAGGAAATGGTGTACGCCGTGCCCAAGTCCTCCACTCCTCACGCCTCGCCCCTCACTCCACATCAAGAGGGTATCTACGTACCCCGCTCCCAGGTGCCGGCGGATGCAGAGGTGCTGGCCATCTCGGGAACGGAGTTCCGGCGGCTCTTGCAGACGGGCGAGCCGGTCCCTCCGTGGTACTCCTACCCGGAGGTCCTTTCGGAGTTGCGAAGGGCTTACCCTCCCCGTGCCCGGCAAGGCTTCACAGTGTTCTTCACCGGGCTCTCGGGAGCGGGCAAGTCGACGCTCGCCCAGGTGCTCATGGCCAAGCTGCTCGAGTTTGGGGGCCGACCTGTGACGCTTCTGGATGGGGACATCGTCCGCAAGCACCTCTCGAGCGAGCTCGGGTTCTCCAGGGAGCATCGGGACCTGAACATCCAGCGGATCGGGTTCGTCGCCAGCGAGATCACCAAGAACCGCGGGGTGGCGATCTGCGCGCCGATCGCGCCGTACGCGGCCGCCCGCCGGCTGGTGCGACAGATGATCGAGCCCCTGGGAGGGTTCATCGAGGTCTACGTGGCGACCCCGCTGGAAGTGTGCGAGGAGCGGGATCGCAAGGGCCTGTACGCCAAGGCCCGCGCCGGGTTGATCCAGGGGTTCACCGGAATCGACGACCCCTACGAAGTGCCTGTTAGTCCCGAGCTCACGCTGGACACAAGTGAGTGTACCCCCGAGCAGGCGGTGAACCGCATTCTTG
>PWTC01000140.1 GCA_003563005.1 Candidatus Acetothermia bacterium | reverse complement strand
GTGCAGGGCTTCTCGGAGAGCGCGCTGGAAGAGGTTCTCCAAGCGGTGGAGGCGTTGAACGGGGCATCGGCGTCGCCGCGTCTGACGCTCCACGGCCTCTTGCGCTCGCCGTATGGGGCGACCGGTATGGAGTTGCGCGGAGTGGATCCTGCTGAGGAGCGTGGAGTCACACGATTGGAGGAACACCTGCGCGAGGGGACATATCTCGAGGGTCCCGGGGAGGCACTGCTCGGGCTCCGCGCTGCGCGGAAACTGGACGTGAGGCTTGGCGAGCGGGTAGTGGTGAACGTCCAGGGGGAGGCCGGGGCACGTTCGCGCGCCTTCACCGTCGTGGGGCTGTACATCGCCGGACTGGCTCCGCTGGACGAAGCCACGGTGATCATCCCACTTGAGGATGCGCGGTGGCTAGCCGGGGTGGACGGGGCGACCACGGTCGCGGTGGGCCTGCGTCCAGGTGTTCGGGATGATCGCGCCGCTTTCGCATTGCGGGAGGTTCTGGGTGAGGAGATAGAGGTGCTGACGTTCGAGGAGGCGAACCCCATGGTGGCCGGCATCATCGAGGGCAACGTAGCGGAGATGATGATCATCATGATCGTGCTGGCGCTTCTGGCCGGATTCGGTGTGGCCAACACGGTGCTCTTCTCGGTGATCGAGCGCACGCGCGAGTTCGGCGTGATGCGCTCGCTGGGGATGTCCTCGCGTCGGTTGGCGGGTGTCGTGGTGATCGAGTCGGTGATCGCATCAGCGTTGGGCTTCGCGACCGCGGCGGTGGTGGGCTACGGACTGGTGACGTATCTGGCCCAGGTGGGGATCCCCCTGGGGCCCATGAGCGCGCTGTACGCCGAGTTCGGCCTCCCTGAGAGGCTGTACGCGTCGGTCTCCGGCTGGTACTGGCTGGCGAGCCTGATCGTGGTGGTGGCCACCGGCGTCCTTGCGGCGTGGTACCCCGCACGACGTGCGGCAAAACTGCAACCTGTGGAGGCGATCCGTGATCAGTAGAAAGCATGTGAGCTGGATGGTGGTTGTGGCCGCAGCGGCGCTGTCCATGGTGGTCGGTGCGGCGGAGCGAGACCTCTCAGCGCTGGAGGTGGTGGAGAACGCGCGCGACGTATGGCGTGGGGAGACATTCCACGCGATCGTCTCCATCGAGGTGACCCGTGACGGGTACACGGAGTCCCAGCGGGTGGAGGTGTGGGCCGAAGGCGAGGACAAGGCGCTGGTTCGGATCCTTGAACCAGAAGACGAAGCAGGGAGCGGCTACCTGCTCCTCGGAGAGGATCTGTGGTACTACGCACGGGAGATCGACGAGGTGATACCCCTTCCCGGATCCATGCTGTTCGACAGCTTCCTCGGTTCGGGCCTTGACTTGGACGAACTCATGCGTGGCACGGTGATCGAGCACTACGAGGTACGCTACGCCGAGGACCAGCCCGAAGAAGACTACAGGGTTGTGCTCATCCCGTTCGCGGAGGCGCCGGTGGTGTACGGCAGGTTGGAACTCACCGTCAGTGCGGACTTCGTCATCATGGAGATCGACTACCACGACCAGCGTGGTACTGTGGTCAAGACGGCGCGCGTGCCGGAGCTGGTCGAGCTAGCCGGTCGTGTGGTGCCGCGCGTCTGGATCCTGGAAGAGGAGACAGGCGACCGGACGATGGTCACATACGAGGAGCTGGCGATCGATGAGAAGCTGCCCGATGACGTGTTCACCCTGGAGCGGTTGAAGCAGCCATGAAGGCAGCTTTCAGGCACCTGGTGCGCAGTCGGCGGCGCAGCGTGCTTGCCGCAATGGCGGTGTTGGTGCCGGTGTGGCTGCTGGTGCTCATGCTGGGCATGATCGGAGGGATCGAGCAGGGACTGTTCTCGTCCCTGACCGAGTACGATACCGGGCACCTACAGGTCAGATCTGCCGGGGACGAACTCGCCGGCGGGGCCCTGCCGTTGATCCGCGATTCTGCTCCCCTGCTGCGAGCGGTCGAGGCGGCGGAGGGGATTGGCTGGCACACGGTGCGACTCGATCTACCGGCGATGGCAGCATCGGAGGACCGCTCGCTCGGGGTGTTGGTGCAGGGGGTGCGGCCCGATGAGGCAGCCCGCATCAGTCCACTGCCGGCGGCCGTCCGTGAGGGGCGCTATCTGGAGCCGGGCGACGAGGGTGTGGTGGTGGGCGAGGCCCTCCTACGCGCGCTGAACCTCTCCGTGGGCGATCGACTGACATTGCTAGGTGCCCATCCCCGAGGAGGCACCGGCGTGGCGCGCGCTCCTATCGTAGGCGCCTTCCGGGCTCCGGACCCGGCGCTGGAACGCTCCCTTGTCCAGGTGGATCTTCAGCTCGCGCAGCGGCTTGCGCGCGCGCCGGGGGCAGTGACTGCGGTGGTAGCGTACGCCCGCGGGGTCGATGGTCCGTGGGATGACTGGAAGATCAGCGCCGCGGCGGCATCGGTGCAAGAGGGGCTTCCCGAGGGGTTCGAGGCGCTCACCTGGCGGGAAATCGCCCCGGAGAGCGGACTCATGCTGCGGGTGCTCCGACCCGTCGTGGTGGGGTTCATGGTGGCCTTCTTTGCGCTGGGTGGACTCGTGGTGCTCAACACCCTGTACCTCTCGGTGCTAGAGCGGACTCGGGAGCTGGGGATCATCCGTGCGGTGGGGGCACCGCGTCGTTGGGTGATGGGCCACGTGATGTGGGAGGCGGGTCTGTTAGGACTGCTCGGGGCGGGGGTAGGAGCGGGACTTGGTGTGGCGCTTGTGCTGGGTGTGCAAGCTGCCGGCGGCCTTCCCATTCCTGGTGCCTTTCAGGAGGGTCTAGGTGCCTTCGGCATCGAGCCGATCCTGGCGATGCGGATCACCCCGACGGAAGTGGCGGTGTCTGCCTGGGCGATGGTGACCGTGGCCTTGCTGGCGGCCTGGTATCCGGCCCGTCGGGCCGCCAATTTGGATCCTGTGGAGACGATGCGATATGACGAGTGAAGCTCTCATCCGCGCAAGCGATCTGCATAAGGTGTACAAGACCGGCGTGGTCGAGACGCCGGCGCTGAACGGCGTGGACCTGGAGATTCCACGAGGGGAGTTCGGGGGGATGGCGGGTCCGTCGGGCTCGGGGAAGTCCACGCTGCTGCACATTCTCGGCGCGTTGGAC
>PWTC01000116.1 GCA_003563005.1 Candidatus Acetothermia bacterium | reverse complement strand
AGGTGACCACGAGGTCGGGCAAGGGCTGGACGCCGGTGACGGTGTGGGTACGGGTGTTGTTCGTCTCGTCGCTTTCCTGGATCTGGCCATAGACATCCGCGGTGGCGGTGAAGGTCTCAGGGCTGGTGGTGAACGGTAGGCTGAAGGTGAGGGTCTGCGAGGCGCCGGCGGCGAGGGAGCTGATGCTCCTGATGTCGGCCGGGCCGCTGCCCTGGAGGCGGACCCAGAAGGTGCCGGCCGAGGCGTTGCCCTGGTTGCGAACGGTCACGTTGAACGTCACCGTCTGGCCGATGTTGGGGTTCGAAGGTGAGTGCGAGATCGAGGTCACCACGAGATCCGGCAAGGGAGTCGGCGTGGGCTCGAGCGCGGCCACGAGTCGGCCGGCTCCGTAGGTGTTGGGGCTGCCCATGGAGGTGGTCATCGACAGCAGTGCCGACCGGAGCGAGGTCCCGCTCAGCCCGGAGTTTTCGGACCGGAGCAGCGCGGCCATCCCGGCCACGTGCGGCGCGGCGGCCGATGTCCCCGGGAACGGATTGTAGAACCCCACGGCCGTGGTCACGTTGTCCGGCGCGACGAGATCGGGCTTGGATCTCCCATCGCCGGTGGGACCGCGCGAGGAGTAGCTCTGCGCTGGGCCGGTTGTGTAGTTGCTCCACCCAACGGCGCCCACGCTCAGCGCTGGGCCGAGGTTGGCCGGTGCGGGCATGCTCGAGGCGGCCACGTACGGGCTGAGATCGTGCCCGATCGAGAACAGCTTGAACGGGCGCACGCTCCCCGAAGCGCGCTGGATGCGCACGCGGTAGGTCCCGCTCTGCGGGGCGGTGGTGGTGATCCGTTCCGTGGGCTGTTCGGTGCCGCCCTGGGTCTTGGTGGATGCGGCCACGAGCGCGCCGCCTGGGCCGTAGAGGTAGAGGTCGTAGTCGTCCGCCGTCGCCGGCCAGGCGTTCCACGTGAGGTAGAGCGTGATGCGGTCGCCGGCCTGTGCAGTGAAGGTCACGTCGGTGTCGTGCCAGGTGTCGCTGTTGCTATCGGTGAACGTGGCCCCATAGTGGCGCCGGCCGCTGTTGCCGGCCGCCTGGACCCACAGGATCCCGGCGTCCGTCGCCCGTCGGGCGATGTCGGCGATGGTGCCCGTCCCGTCGTAGTAGTTCGTGTTGAACCACCCGAGCGAGTGGTTGATGACGTGGACACCCTGGTCGATGCAGTAGTCGATGGCGTTGTCGAGGTCGACCTCGTTGCCGATCTTGATGAGATACAGCTGCGCCTGGGGCGCCACGTCATGGACGATCCCCGCCACCGCTGTGCCGTGGGAGGCCCCGGTGGCGATGCCGGTGCCGGTGAAATCGCGCGTGATCACCCCAGCGGGCAGATCTCCTGAAGCCTGTGCTGACGACAGCCCGCTGAAGCCCACGTCGATGATGGCGATCTTGGTCCCCGCGCCCCGGTGTCCTTGAGCATGGAACGAGGGCGCACCTACAGCCGCCACGCCCTCGGAGGTCACCGCGAGCGGGTAGGGTTCGTACGGGAGCCGCACATACGCCGTGCGCGAGACCTGGGCCAGGAAGGACTCGAGCTGCGTCAGGGGCACCTTGGCGACGGTGAGTCCGGTGGCCGTCCGGGGGCTCGCCTCACGGGCGCCGGCAGCCAGCGGCGAGAGGGGCGCGCGCGATTCGATGATCACCGTGACCTCGGAGCGTTGCGTGTCGAGGGGGATTCCGAGCATCTCCGCGACGTTGCCCACGGCTTGTCGGGCATTAGTGGGGAGTGCTCCCAGGGCGGCCACCAAGCCTGTCGGGGTCACCTGGCGCACCGAGTCGAGCAGCACTTGGAGGGCTCCGTCGACGTTGGGCGTCTCCCTCTCGGGCTTCCTCAGGCTGACCGGTCCGATGCCCAGCGAGATCGGGGCCGGGCCGTCTGCCTGTTGGTCCGACGCACCTTTCCCGAGCAGCGCGAGCACCGAGACACTGGTTCGCACCTGCCGCGACCGCGCCAATACTGCGGCGAAGGCGTCCTCCCTCCACGGAAGGCGCACGCCGATCGTGCGGCCGTCGGAGGAGACGAGTGCCAGGCCCGCCGCGCGGAGTTCCGAGGCATACGGCCCCAGGTCCGCCAGGCGCCCTGCGATCCCTGGCAGCCAAGTGTCCATCACCTCGAGGATGTCGAGCTGACTGAACGCCAGGCTTGCCTGGACGAAGAGCAGCGTCTCGCTGTACCCGGCGGTCGTGACCGTTATCCGGTCTCGGGCAGCCTCGCTGACCACGGGTCTCCAGTTGCTGGTGTGTTCCTCAAGGTGACCTACCCGGACCTGCGCCGAGGCGAGCACGGGAAGCAGTACCAGGCCAAGCGCCAGCAGTTTCCACATGCGGTTCATCAGGCGTCACCTCCCACGGGTTGCGCCGGGTGCGGCCGGAACGGTTCCCGGACGAGCAGCACGCTCGGGTCGCGTCCCAGCTCTGGTAGCAGCGGGATGGGTATCAGAAGCTCCACAAGGGCGTTCGACGAGGCCTCGATGAACGGCTCGAACGCCTCGTCCAGATCCCCGTCTGTCTCGGCCACCACGCGGACACGAAGGCCCACACGCTCGAGACCCTGCGCCTCGGCGAAGCCGAACCAATCAGGATGCACGACGAGTGCCCACAGCACGGAGTCGAGGCGTACATCCTCGGGAGAACGCGGCAGCTTGATGGGGACCTCGCGCTCGGTTAGGTCCAACGCGCCGTTCTCGGGCAGGAGCCCGAGCTGGTCGAGAAGATCCAAGAACGCGGCCACCTGAGGCACCGCGCCGTTGGCCTCGCGGCGGAGGATCAGTTCTCCTGCCCCTTCGCGGCCTCGGAGCATCGCCGCGGTCGGGGTGCCGCCCCATCCGACCAGGAAGAACGGGCCGTCGACGAGCAGATAGCCCTGCTCGGCCGACTCGAGTTCCGCCAGCGACTCCGCGCCGCTGATCTCCATGCCCTCTGGTCGCCAATGGGCCGTGGGTAGGCTCATCGTCTGCGCTTCCTCCGTCAGACCGGACAGCACGCTCTCCGGCACGGAGACCTCAGCCCACAGGTAGGTGGGCAACTCACCCATGGCCGTCACGGGGCCTCCCGCAAGGGCCGCAACTAGGATCACCAGCATCACGCGCATGGCATCGCCT
>PWTC01000033.1 GCA_003563005.1 Candidatus Acetothermia bacterium | reverse complement strand
GGGCTCGACGTGCTCTACGGCCCCACCTTCGAGGACGGCTTCCCCGAGAACTGGTACCGCGCCGTAGACTGACCTGCAGCAGGCCAGGTGTGTCGCGAACTCCGCGGATATACTTCCGCCCTCATGAGGCTCAGAGCTCCATCGCGCGAGGAAATCCTAACCGGCCCAGCCCTCAGGACGATGACCCGCATAGGTGCCCCGGCCGTGCTGGGCGCGCTCATCTTCACCTTGTATAACCTCGCCGACGCCTTCTGGATCGGTCGCCTCCCGCCCGAGACTTCCGCAGCCGCCGTGGCCGGCATTCAGGTCTCCTGGCCCATCGTCTGGTTTCTGATCTCGTTCATCGCAGGCTTCGGTGGGGCAGCCGTGAGCGCCCTCGTGGCCCAGTACGTGGGCGCTGGCAAGCCCCAAGAGGCCAACTACGCCATGAACCAGCTCCTGTTCCTCTCCCTCGCCGGCGGCGGGCTGCTGGGCGTGATCGGCTACTTCCTCTCCCCATGGCTCCTCGACCTGCTGGTGGGGGCGGGCGGCGTCGCCAGCGCGGCCTCCCTGTACATCCGGGTCGTTTTCCTCGGCCTGCCGACGATGGTGCTTCCCGGGCTCTTCTTCGCCGCGTTCGCCGCCACCGGCGATACGGTCACCCCGCTGTGGATCAGCGGGGCAGGGACAGCCCTCAACATGGCCCTAGATCCCCTGTTCGTCCTCGGGTGGGGAGGCCTGCCCCAGATGGGCATCCTCGGCGCCGCGTACGCCACCCTCATCACGCAGGGACTCGTCACGGTGGCCTTCCTCGTCCTGTTGCGCCGCGGCCGGGGATGCCTAAGGCTCGAGCCGCGCTCCATGGTGCCGCGCCTCCGCTGGATGACCAAGGGCCTACGCATCGGTCTCCCGGCGGCCATCGGCCAGTCCAGCATGGCGTTCGGGTTCGTCATCATGACCGCGGTGATCGGGCGATTGCCCAATGCAGAGGCCGCCCTTGCCGGCTACGGCATCGGCGACCGCGTGCTGGGGATGCTGTTCATCGTCACCGAAGGCCTGAGCACCGGCCTGACCACCATGGTCGGACAGGCCCTCGGCGCAGGATACACCGACCGGGCCCGCGAGCTCGTGCGCAAGGGCATGCAAGCCCTGGTGGTCATCCTCGCCTCACAGGCGGGGCTGCTATACCTCATCCGCGAGCCTGTGGTGGCCGTCTTCATCCCCGGGCGGACCGACGTGATCGCCGTTGGGGCAAGCTTCATCGGGGCGTTCGCGGTTAGCATGCCTTTCCTGGGCGCGTTCTTCGCGGCCATGGCCATCTACCGCGGATCAGGCCACAACGTGCCCACGATGATCCTCGGGGTCGTGCGCCTGTGGGGGCTGCGTATCCCCCTCTCCTATGCGTTCGGCTTCCTGCTCGGCCTCGGGGCGGACGGCGTATGGTGGGGTATGTCCCTTTCCAACGTGCTTTCGGGCCTTATCGCCATCGCGTTCCTCCTCTCCCGCAGCTGGCAGCGCTCCGTCGTCGAGCCAACCGCGGACGTGCCCACCGCCGCCGCGTGACCAGGAGCGGCACAGCGGGTACGCTTTCCTCCGCCATGGAACCTGAACTCACCCTGAAGCTGGTGACAAGCGACAACGTGCGGGCGATCATCCGCCTGAGCGACACCCTGACGGCATCGCAAGCTCGGTGCGTTGCGACAAACGCGATCTCACTCGCCCAGGCCCACGTCGCCGAAACGGCGTGGATACGGGCGATCTACCTCGGCCACGAGCCAATCGGATTCGTCATGCTTGACCTGGACGATGACGACGTGCCCGCCGCCGACCGGCCCGCCGTGGGGCTGTGGCGGTTCATGATCGGCCGTCCCTGGCAGCGCCGCGGCTACGGCAAGCAGGTTCTCGAGCACATCGTGGCCCACTTCGCCGACCGAGGCATCCGCACGATGTACACCTCATGCGTCATGGAGGAGCCCGAAGGCCCTTACGGCTTCTACATGAAGCTCGGCTTCGTGGACACCGGTGAGATGGAGGACGAAGAGGAAATCCTCCGCCTGACTCTGCCCCAGGCCAGTTCGGTCCCACCGCGTCCGCTCGCCGCGGTGCCTCGGGTAGCGCTGATCACCGTGTGGGTGGACGAGATGGCCCCCATGCGACGCTTCTACTGCGATGCCCTCGGCTTTCTCGTCAAGGACGCCCTGGGTGCCTACGTCGAGCTTGAGAACTCCGGAACGCGGCTTGCCCTCTGCGAGCGTGGCGTCATGGCCGAGCACAGCGAGGGGTTCGGTGAGCGACCTTGCGGCCAGCGTTTCGAACTCGCCTTCCGATGCGAAGAGCCCGAGGATGTGGACGAAGCGTATCGGCTTCTCCTGGAGCGTGGCGCGGCGGGCACGGCGCCGCCCCGGGACATGCCCTGGGGCCAGCGCACGGCGCTGTTCGCCGACCCTGAAGGCAACATCCATGAGGTCTTCGCCGACCTGGCGACATAGGCTAGCCGCAGTGCCGAGCGATGCGTTCGCTCGAGATCCATCCCTGAGGGACACCTTGGAACGCAACCAGCAAGCGGGCGTTCAGGCATGCATCGGCATCGCCGACCGGATCATCTGCCTCAAGCAAAAGGAGCGGCCCGCCGTTGCGTACACCACACTCCTTGCCCTTGTGGACGCGGGGACTGCCGGGAGCTCTGGACCCAGGGTGCGCGTGTCGCGGGAGGCGTGGCCGGCGTCCAAGCCTCCGGGTATCCTGAGGCAGTGATGGGCGCGGAGTCGACGTTTCTGTTCAGAGGAGGACGATGAGCAACAACAACAGCGACGCCCGAGCATGGCACGCGCTGGAGGAAGAGGCGCTCCTGGAGAAGGTCTCGGCGGGGGAGCGCGGCCTCAAGGCCTCGGAGGTTCCCCATCGCCTTGAGCAGTTCGGCCGCAACACGCTCGAGGCCGAGGCCAAGACGACCGCGCTCGGGGTCATCTCCCATCAGCTCCATCACCCGCTGATCTACCTCCTCCTCGGGGCCGCCGCCGTCTCCGCGATCGCCGGGCACGCGGTGGATGCGGTGGTCATCGGCGGCGTGGTCGTGCTGAACACACTTTTGGGGGCGATCCAGGAGTGGAAGGCGGACAAGGCGCTGGAGGCCTTGCACCGTATGGCCTCCCCGCACGCCC
>PWTC01000070.1 GCA_003563005.1 Candidatus Acetothermia bacterium | reverse complement strand
GAGGTGAGCCGTCACCAGCACGGACGGAATCCAGGAGACACGCCGCGCGGGTCGGCTCGACCACGAGCGAGATCGGCCTGTCGTCGCCGAACAGCTGGGCATAGAAGGCGATCGTCGAGGCAGCGAGCGCTCCCACGCCTGCCTGCACGAAGACGTGCGAGGGCTTGGCCAGGCCTTGGCCAGCCAGCTGCTCCTGTGCCTCCGAAAGCATCGTCGTGTAGCCTTGCATCACCCAGCGGGGGATGTCCTCGTAGCCGTCCCACGAGGTATCCGAGATGACCTGCCAGCCTTGCTCGGCGGCATCGCGGGCCATGCGAGCGACGGCCTCGTCGTAGGTGCCATCGATGACCTCGACGCGTGCCCCGTGGCGTTCGATGGCGTGGATCCGAGCCTCGGCCGTGTCGCGCGGGACATAGATGACCGCAGGGAACCCCAGCTGCGAGGCGGCCCAGGCAACGCCGCGCCCATGGTTGCCGTCGGTGGCCGCGGAGAAGGTGAGGTCGCCCAGGCTGCGGCGGACCTCGGCCGACCAGAGCGAGGCCCAGGTCAGAGTTCCCCGCTCGAGTCCGAGCGTTTCCTCCACAAACCTGTAGATCGCGAACGAGCCGCCAAGGACCTTGAACGAGCTCAGGCTTAGGCGTTGGGCTTCGTCCTTGACCCAGATCCCTCCGAGGCCCAGCTTGGCCGCCAGGTGCGGGAGGCCCTTGAGCGGGGTGATCCTGTAGCCAGGAAGATGACGATGGAAGTCACGCGCCACGCGGGACGCCCCAGGCTGGAGCACATCGGACACCGCACGTGTACAACCGCCGTCGCGAGCCCTTGGGTTCGCAGTCCAGTCCACCGGGAACTCCACTTGTGTCACGGTACTCCCTCCAGTTCGCGTGTTCTGCCCCTTCGGGCGCACATCCTAGCTCAGCGGCGGGCCACACTCCAGCGGGCGACGGCTCAGACACTGTCCCCTTCGAGATCGACCTTCAGCGACAGGAACTCCAGCAGATCCTTAAGGGCGAGCACGCCCACGAGGCGGCCGTCCTCGACGACCATGAGGCGGCTGCTCTGGGTTCTGTGCATGCTCGACAGGGCCTCGGTGACGTCCTGATCGGGTGAGATCGTGTTCTCGGGGCTACAGGTGCGGGCGATCTCTCCCGCCCGACGCTGACTCCACTCCTCGCGAGGGACTTCCTTGATGTCGCGTGTCGTCACACAGCCGAGCAGGCGTTCGCCCTCGACAACCGGGAGCATCTTGAAGTGGTGTGTGTAGACGTAGTCCTCCACGAGATCCGCGATCGTGGCTTCGCCTGGCACAGTGACCGGCTGTGCCCGCATGAACCGCCGTACCTTCTCCCCTTCCAGCGCCTTACGTGTCAGCAGCTGCTGATAGGACATTCGGGAGGCGCCGCGGATGAACATGCCGATGAAGGCGAGCCACAGGCCTCCGATGAGTGCCCCGGAGAGTGCGTACAGCACGCCGCCTGCGACCATGAGGAGCCCGATGGCCGAGCCAGTCACGGAAGCGATGCGGGTTGCCCACCTCAGGTTCCCTCTCCAGGCCCAGAGTGCCGCCCGGAACACGCGACCGCCGTCGAGCGGGAACGCCGGCAGGAGGTTGAACCCTGCGAGGACGAGGTTGATGAGTCCCATGTAGGACAGCACGCCGGTGAGGGGAACGGGCCAGCCAGCCTGTGTTCCCAGGTGGTGAAGCCCCAGCACCAGTCCTCCCAAGACGATGCTCGACGCCGGTCCGGCCAGGGCCATGACGAACTCCGCCACGGCGCTCGATGGCTCTTCAGTCATCTCCGCCACGCCGCCGAAGACGAACAGCGTGATGCCGCGCATCTCCATGCCGTACCTTCGTGCCGCCAGAGAGTGACACAGCTCGTGGACCACGATGGACACGAACAGGGCCAGCGCTCCACCGATCCCCATCCACCAGTAGGTCGCTGCCGAGAGGTTCTCGTAGTAGAGAGGGAATGCGCCCACAGCGAGGGACCAAGCGACGAGTGCCGCGATGAGGAACCAGCTCAGGTCGATGCGGACTCTGAATCCGAACAGACGGAATAGCGTGATCGTCTTCCCGAACACCTTGGCCTCCTTACGCCACCCGCGCGGAGAATGGCACACGCATTGCGGTTTCCCTTAGTAGCGGAGCACCGCAGCGATCGTGCCGGCTCCGGGAATCTCGTTTGGGTCCACCGTGTACACAGCGCCCCCGGTGAGCAGCGTCTCGAGAGCCAAGCTGTTGATAAGATCTTCGTCCCCCGGCTCTGGTTGGTTATGCACTGAGGGCACTTGGTCATCGGGAGTCCTTTTGCCCCAGGCATGGACCCCCCAGGGGACGAAGAGGGTCTCCACGCGGCCGTGATGGGCTGCAGCGAGAGCCTCCCCCAGCTCGGTGATCGCCTTCCCTGTTCCTGAAAGTGAAGCGAACTTCTCGTGCGCCTGCGCGCGGTCTCGATCCAGATGTGGTCTCACAAGGGGTAGTGCCTGGGCGTGAAGCTCGGCCGGCGTGAGCGTGAAGGGATTCCCATGGATCCCCTTGTCAGCGAGCCTGGGGTGACGCGTGACCTCACGGTACATCGGCAGGAGGTAGTCCCCCCCCGCCAGCGTCAGGAACTTGCTGGGGGGCACATGAGGATGTACCGCCTGGTCGACCAGCCTGAAATAACGCGCGATGTCCTTCTTCCGCTCGGAGTCGTCGTAGGGATCCCCGTGGCCGTGGAACACGGCGGCCCTACGGCCGGTTGCGGGTGGGGTTCCCGTGTGGAATTGCAGTTGTCGCTCCTCGGCGACTTCGCCGAGCGCCTCTTCCATCGGGCCGGGGAGGTCGGCCTTGACCTCCGTCAAGCCGAACCGGTCTCCCCGGTACAGCATGACCCCATCCAGACTGAGCGCCAGCAGGTAGAACGACCCCTCGGCGATGAGTGGGAGCAGAGGTACCAGATGGAAACGATCGCCCACATATGCGAACTCGGGCACGCGGTAAGGGAGACGTACCCAACGGGACATGCTCGGGGAGAGGAGCACCCCCAGCCCGTGACCCATCTGCTGCCAGAAGGGACGTTCGCCGACCCGGGAAGCCGCGGGGGAGAGGATCTCCTCTGCCCGGCGCGCGTCAGCTCCCCCGTTCTCCAGGGCCCGGCGTGCTTTTCCTATCAAGGTCTTGAAGCGGACGGGGTTCTTCCCCGTTCCCGTGCCCTTGATGTCGGTGGGCATGTAGATAGAAACGCTTGGCTGCGTCCTCTCCTTGGCCAGGGCGACCAGTTCCTCACGTGTCGGTTCAGCCATGGGGCCTCCTCTTGCGGCGCAGGAGCCGCATCCGCGGTTGCCCAGCGGTGCCGCCGGGCACCGTACTGCGCACATCGATTGCGGTAGCGGGCCCATTGTAGTGCACGGATCCAGGTCCCTCAGTGCTATCGGCTGGACCATGGGCGGTGGAGGCCCTTGACAGGCATCGTCGCGGGCGGTAGCGTAATGATACTGTGTCTCACTTAGGGCAGGCGCTGGCTGAGCAGATGCTGAGTATGCTCCGGGCTGCCGGGCTGCGGGTCACAGCGCCGCGGAGGGCGGTCGTGTGGGCCCTCGCCTTCGGCCCCAGCCACAGCACAGCCATGCAGCTTCTGGAACGAGCGAGCGCCTACCATCCTGCCCTTGGCCGGGCATCCGTCTACAGGACCCTCGAGGTCCTGTCTCGCCTGGGGGCCGTGCGCCCCTGGGCGGGTGTTCATGGAGAACCGGAGTTCGTGCGCGTGCTGGAGGGGCACCATCATCTCATGTGCTCGTACTGCGGCGAGCTAGAGGAGATGCCCCACTGCGGGGAGGAGTGCCCTGCCGAAGAACTCACGGATGGATCTCGAATCCACGGGCATCTTGTGGAGCTGATCGGCGTCTGCGCCTCGTGCGCGCAGAAGGAGGAAACATGTACATGAAGCTGCTTGGGGCTCTACTGTGTGCCCTGTCGCTGTCGATGAGCCCTGTTCTCGCCGAAGGAGTCCGGGTCGTGGCCACCACGTCGTTTGTCTTCGACGTCGTCCGTTCGATCGGTGGGGAACACGTCGAACTCCAGCTGCTGATCCCTATCGGAACAGATCCGCACGCGTTCGAGCCCTCCGCCGCTGATGCTGCGCGCATCAGCCGTGCCCAGGTCGTCTTCGCCGTAGGCGCCCACCTTGAGGAAGGCCTAGACCAAGTCCTCGATGCCGTCGGCGCGCATGTGGTATGGCTCGCCGAGTTCGTGCCGCTGCTCCGCTTCGAACAGGGACACCATCACCACGACGACGACCATGACCACGATCATCACCATGACCACAACGGGGACACACACGGACATGGCCACGATCACCACCACCACGGAGAGTACGATCCCCATGTCTGGCTCGATCCCACCCGCGTTTCACTATGGACGCACGTGATCGAGCGGACCTTGTCTGAGATCGACCCTGCCCACGCGGAAGCCTACGCGCAGAACGCCGCCGCGTACCGGGAGGAGCTGGCGCAGCTCGACGCTTGGATCGCGGATCAGCTTCGTTCTGTACCCCAAGAACACCGGCGTCTCGTGTCCGACCACCACGTGCTCGGGTACTTCGCCCACAGGTACGGCTTCGAGGTCGAGGGCGCAGTTATGCCTGGCCTTTCCACCCTGGCCGAGCCATCCGCACGCGAGCTGGCCGAACTCATGGAGACCGTGCGGGAACTGGACATCCGCGCCGTCTTCGTCTCGACAACGGTCAACCCTCAGCTCGCCGAGCAGGTCGGCCGCGACACAGGCACCCAGATTGTGCGCCTGTTCACGGAGTCGCTCAGTGAGCCTGGCGGCCCCGCACCCTCCTACATCGAGCTGATGCGCTACAACGTCATCGCGATCGTGGCAGCGCTTGGGTCGTAGCATGGATCCCGCTCCCCACCTGCCCGTGATCCGCAGCGGGATGCGCCGGCGCCTCCGCCATCAGCCGGGGGCGCCGGCACTCGAGATGGAGGGGCTTTCGGTCTGCTACGCAGGGGTGCCAGCACTCGACTCGATCACCTTCAGCCTCGCCCGGAGCGCGCGCCTTGGCGTCCTCGGTCCGAACGGTGCCGGGAAGAGCACCCTCCTGAGGGTGGTTGCAGGGGTCCTCCAGCCCACAAGCGGGGAGATTCGAGTCTACGGTGCTCGGCCGCGGGGACACACCTGCATCGCCTATCTGCCACAGAAGACAGGGGTGGACTGGACGTTCCCGCTCACCGTCGTCGATGCGGTGTCCATGGGGAGATGGGGGGGTTGGAACATGCTCAGGCGTTCCACCTCGAAAGACAAGGTGGCGGTCCGCCAGGCGTTGGCTCAGGTGGGGCTTCTCGAACTCGCCCAGCGCCGCATCACCGATCTCTCCGGGGGCCAGCAGCAGCGCATGTTCGTCGCCAGGGCGCTGGCTCAAGAGGCAGAGCTCCTCCTGATGGACGAACCGTTGGCCGGTCTCGATGTCAACGCGCAGCGGGACCTTCTCGATCTCGTGGAGGCGCTGCCCGGAGACCCGACGGTGGTCGTAGCACTCCACGAGCTGGCCGTTGCCCGCGATCGCTTCCCGCAAGTGCTGCTCCTCAACCGGAGAGCGGTGGCGCTAGGCGCCCCCGCTGAGGTCTTCGTCCCCACGCATCTGCGCGAGGCCTACGGCGATGCGGTCGAACTCATCGACACACACCGGGGGACGCTCGTCGTGACCGACCATTGTTGCCCCCCGCAAGAGGGGAAGGCTGGATGACCGCGCTGCTTGCAGAGCTTTTCGCGTTCCCGTTCATGATCCGGGCGCTGATCGCTTCAGTGGTGACCGGGGCTGTCTGCGCCCTCGTCGGCACGTACGTCATCCTACGGGGCATGGCCTTCTTCGGCGATGCCTTGGCCCACAGCGTGCTTCCCGGTGTGGCTTTGGGCTATCTCGTCGGCCGGGGCTCGCGGACAGTCGTCCTCTGGTGGGCGCTCGGCTCGGCCGTGGTGGCGGCGCTGAGCATGGGAGCGCTGGCTCGGCGCACCCGCTTCAAGGAGGATACCGCGATCGGTATCGTGTTCGTCATCATGTTCGCTGCGGGCATCGCCCTCATCTCCACCCACCGAGGTTACGCGGTGGACCTCACCCACTTCCTGTTCGGCAATGTGCTGGGCGTCTCACCGGAGCAGCTTCGCATCGTCGTGGTGCTGGGCTTCTGCGTGGCGGCGCTGGTGCTCATCCTGCATCGGGGCTTCCTGATCATCTCGTTCGATCCAGTGCTGGCGCACACCCTAAGGATGCCCGTCCGGTTGCTGTCCAACCTTTTGCTCCTGCTCCTGGCCGTGACCGTCGTCGTGTGCCTTCAGTCTGTGGGCATCGCCTTGACCTTGGCCATGCTGGTGCTCCCTCCTAGCACGGGCTTCCTGCTCGCCCAGCGCCTGCCTTCCATGATGGCGCTCTCGGTGTTCTTCGGTGTCTTGGCCAGCGTTCTAGGGCTGTACGTTTCGTACTACGCCGGGATCGCAGCCGGGCCCTCGATCGTGCTCGTGGGTGCTGCCCTCTTCCTCGGTGCGCTGCTCATCTCCCCGCGCCGGCGGTTGCTGCTTGCGCGCTAGAGGCAGTGCGCGTTCATCGGGAATCCTGTATAGACAGGAAGCACCGACAGCGTCATCGATGAACTTGTACATTCATAGGCATGTGTTTCACATTATTTGAGCGTGTCTACCCTTGTCATGATGTTCCTTGGTGTGCTAGGCTTAGGCGCTCGTTCAGCGCGGTGGCGGGGCGGCGGAAGATCGCTCCTGCCCAAAGGGAGCGGCCTCTCTGCCAGCGCTGAGCGAACACAACATCCTTGGGAGGTGGTCGGAGTGCGTTGCATCGGATGCATCACGCTTGTCGCGCTCCTGGCGGTCGCGGCCTGTGGGGGCAGTCCTGCGGAGCTGCGGGTGGCCACCTTGAGCGCAGGAAACGTCACCGCCGAGGGCGCCCTGCTGAGGGCGGCGTTCGCCGTCGGCCCAGAGGGTGAAGATCACATCGTGAACGGTGCGTTCACAGAGCCCGACGAGGAAGGGACACCTCCGGCCCACTGGGAGGGGCCAGTGCTGCTCCATGCGGAGACGGAACCGGAGCTGGTGGACCTCACGGTGCGTAGGGCCTTCGACCCGCCCCAGGGCGATGCGGCGGCCTACCTTCGGTACAGCTCGTCCGTTGCAGAAGGATGGGCAGGTGTCGCTTGGGAGCAGGTCCTCGTCGAGCCCGTGCGAGGCCCCGCGCCGTTGATCCTGTCCTACTATGTTCGTCATCAGTACAGCACGGGCACCGGTCACATCTCGGACCACGGCGGCTTCGTCGAACTGGAGCTAGCCGCGGACGACGCCACGTATCTCCTGAGGTTCTTCCACGTGCGGCATGGCGAACTCCCTGCCGACGAGGAGAGGATCGCCTATGTGGACGCGGGGAATCCGGGCTGGCAGACCTGGTCCAGCTTCCAGCATGATGTGTCCGAGGAAGTGGCAGAAGCATTCCCTCACGTGGACGAGTATGTCGTGACCAGGGTGCGCATTGGCGTGCTGATGCACAAGAAGGATGAGGGCATGAGTGGATTCTACTGGATGTTCGATGACCTCTCGTTGGTGAGAGGCGAGACCCATGCGGCTGTGGGCTTCGCTTACCGCGTTGCAGGGGACGCAAGCTGGACGGAGATGGGATGGACCACCGTGACGGGCAGTGGGGTGCACGAGGTCAACCTCACGGAACTCGCTACAGGCACCCGGTACGAGTACCGCGCCGTCCTGCGGACACCAGATCAGACGCTCGTCGGTGACATCCGAGGGTTCACCCCGCGGAGCGAGATCGGACGGTGCTGATAGGAGGAGGCCGCGACTGGCCTCGGGTGTAGACGAGAGGCGGGCCCATTGGCCCGCCTCCTCACATGACTAGAGAGCGTGCCGCACGTCCCGAGCGACACGGAGTCCCTGGCCTTTCTCTGTCGTGTACAATGCTCCGGTTCGGGCGTTGGGACGACGTCCGGGCAAGGGGGGGTCGATGATCGACCTCACGACGAACGAAGAACAGCTTGCGCGTACGGCATCGCGGGCCCGTGACCGCGGCATCTTCCTCCCCACCTTCCGGCAGATGCGTGATCCCTCGCTTGTGCCCGGCTTCGTGCGGGAACAGCTTCGCCGGGTAGGCCTATGGGACGTACATCCCCTCAATCTGTTTCGCATCACCTGGAAGAACGAGCCCGTCTCCCAAGGAGGAGGATTCGGGGAAGTGAACTTTGTGGAACTCCCCGAGACGCTCACCGGCGTGCCGGCGCGCATCTTCGCGCTCGTGGGCAAGTGGTTCCCCACTGGTTCTCACAAGGTCGGGGCGACTTACGGGTGCCTGATCCCGCGGCTCGTCACAGGCCAGTTCGACCCCACCTTCCACAAGGCCGTGTGGCCGTCCACAGGCAACTTCTGCCGTGGAGGCGCGTACGTGGCCGCCCTGCTCGGGTGCGAGTCGATCGCAGTGCTCCCGGAGGGTATGTCGCGAGAGCGGTTCGAGTGGCTCTCCAAGCTGGCTGGTGAGGTCATCGCCACCCCAGGCAGCGAGTCCAACGTATGGGAGATCTTCCAAGAATGCAAGTCACTCGCGGCTACGAGAGACAACATCATGATCTTTGACCAATTCGAGGAGCTCGCCAACCAACTGTGGCACTACGCGGTCACTGGCCCCGCGATTGAAGAGGTAGTGAGGTCCGAGCTCTCCCCCGAGCAGCGGCTGGCGGCACTGGTCCTCACCTCCGGCTCGGCGGGGACCACCGGGAGTGGAGACTACCTGAAGGGGCTGTTCCCGGCGATGCGCGTGGCGGTCGCCGAGGCGCTCCAGTGCCCCACCCTCCTCTGGAATGGGTTCGGTTCGCATCGGATCGAGGGCATCGGCGATAAGCATGTCCCATGGATCCACAACGTGCGGAGCACGGACGTCGTCCTGGGGATCGACGATGAGCTGCCCATCCGGCTGCTCAGGTTGTTTGGCGAGCCCACGGGATGGGAGTTCCTCAGGGCGCGTGGCGTAAGCCCTTATCTGATAGACAGACTGCCGTGGCTTGGCATCTCGTCGGCGGCGAACCTGATCGGTGCGGTCAAGCTGGCGCGGTTCTTCGAGCTGTCCTCTCGTGACGCGGTGTTCACGGTGTTCACCGACTCCCTGGAGCTCTACGGCAGCCGCTTGGACGAGCTGCGTGATGAGCGGGGGCCGTACACCGATCATCAGGCTGCCCTCGACCACGAGCGTTGCCTCCTTGGGGTGGGGACGGGCAACACGCTAGAGCTCGGCTACTGGGAGCGGAAGCGCATTCACAACCTCAAGTACTACACATGGGTCGAGCAGATGGGTAAGCGCGTGGAGGAGCTCGATGCCCAGTGGCACGACTGGCCGGATTACTGGGACGCCATCCACGGCCAGGTAGAGACGATCGATGCGCACATCGAAGCGTTCAACCGCCGCACAGGACTAGGCTGAGCGCCGCCGTGGGGCCGTTGGCTCCTCGGCTGGAGGGGCGTAAACTGACCTCCATGGGACAGCCCCTCTTCGCTGCGGCCGCCCAGTGGGCAGGAGAGCGTCGGAGCTGCGAATGCATATGGGATCCTGAGCCGCACGTCTGCACAAGCTCCGTGCCCGAGTTAGGAGCATGCCGTCCAGATGGTGCGGGTGCTGAGGACGCCGTCCGAGGGTCTCTGGAGTCCCAGGAGCGCTGATGTCCAGCCCGATGCCCGGACTCGTGACGCAGGTGCTGGACACACGGCGAGCATGCCGTGCGCTTGTGGTCACGGGGCCCATTGGAAGCGGAAAAACGCAGGCGGTATCCGCACTGGCCGATGACCTGCGCGGCCAGGGGCTCAAGGTAGGTGGTGTGGTGTCGCCCCGGGTGCTCGAGGGAGGGTTGACGATCGGCTACCGCGTGCGTGATTTGAGCTCCGGCGAGGAGAGGACGTTGTGCACCGAAGAGCCGCCGGGGATACGCTTTCGCAGGTTCTACTTCTGTCCCCGCAGCCTCGAGTTCGCCAACCAGGCGATTCGACGCGCCTCAGAGGAGGCGGACCTGGTGGTGGTGGACGAGGTCGGGCCACTTGAGCTGGCGGGCAACGGACTCGCCCCAGGCCTGTCGGCGGCGCTCGGTTCCGGGACCTTCGTGGTGATGTGCGTGCGCCCTTGGCTGGTCGACGACGCGCTTCTGTGGGCGGGGTTCGACCTTGACACGCCAGTGTGCGAGGTGCCCGGTATCTGAGTCCCTGAGGCCACGTGGGGCGTAGTGTCAAAGCTGAGCGCAAGGGTTGATAGGAGGTGTTCATGGAAGACGCAGCCGAGGAGAGACTCTGGGAGATTGTGGACAAGGCGGAGATCAACCTTCTCACCACACTCGAGAAAGGGGGTACGCCGCGTACGCGTCCGATGACGCTCCTCGCCTACGACGAGGACGGAATGCTCTGGTTCGCCACCAGTCGGGCCTCGCGTAAGGTCGAGGAGATCGAGGCCGACGACCGCGTGAGCGTGTTCTTGCTCGACCTGGAAGGTGGGGCTCATGCGCAGTTCTTCGGCCAGGCCAGGCTCGATTCCGATCAGGAGACGAAAGCCGAGTTCTGGATCCCGGAGTGGTCCGAGCACTGGGACGGACCCGATGACGAGGACTATGTGCTCGTCCGTGTCAACTGCGAACGCGCGGAGTACTACCTGGTCGACGAAGACGAGCTCTGGGTGGTCGAGTTCTGATTCGCGCGCCGACAGAGCATGAGCCTCCAGACACGAGCCGATTTCCCGCTTCTTGAGCATAAGATCTGGCTAGCCTCCGCGGCCACCGGACCGATGTCTGGGGCCGCCCTGGAAGCCGTTGCCGGGACCCAGCGAGCGCTGTACGAGCGGTTCGAGTCGGAGGCCTGGGAACGAGATCACCCCGCTGAGGCACGCGCGGCGGTCGCCCAGCTCATCGGAGCGAGAGTGGACGATGTCGCCCTCACACGCTCCACCAGTGAGGGGTTGATCGCGGTGGGCGGGGCGATTTCCTGGCGCAGGGGCGATCGCATCCTGATCACCGACCAAGAGTATCCCGCCAATGCCACGCCGTGGTTCCACTTGGCGCGCTGCCACGCGCTGGGCGTGGACATCGTGCGGTCGGACGACGGCCGTCTGCCGGCCTCAGCGTTCGCAAGGCTCCTTGGGCGTCGCACTCGTGTGGTGGCCGTGAGCCACGTCCAGTTCGGCTCTGGCTATCGGGTTGACCTGGCTGCGATCGCCGAGCAGGCGCACGAGGTGGGGGCGCTGCTCGTTGTCGATGGCATTCAGTCTGTGGGCGCGCTCTCGGTTGACATGCACGACCTCGGCGTGGACGCGCTCGCCTGCGGGGGCTACAAGTGGCTCTGCGGTCCCTTGGGCACAGGTTTTCTGTACGTGCGGCGGGAGGTCGCCGAACAACTTGTGCCCACTGGGGCGGGGTTCGAGCACCTCACCTCTCCCGATTGGAAGGCGCTTTGGGGTGCGATACGGTGCGGGGGCGCCTGGGTACGAAACTGCACCGAACTGACCGCAGGGGCCCAGAAGTTCGAGGGGATCGGGCAGAGCCAGGCGCTGTTGGCCGGCCAGACGGAGGCGGTGCGCTACCAACTCCGGGTCGGCGTGCGGGAAATCGAGGCACGGGTGCTCGAGCTATCCGGTTGCCTTGCGGATATGGTTGAGGCCGCCGGATACACGCTGCTTACGCCGCGCGAAGACGGTGAGCGCGCGGGGATCGTGCTCTTCCGGGGCCCCTGGGACCTCTCGGGCGAGGAGGGTTGCGCGGCCCTCGAGCGGGCGCTGCGGGACCGGGGGATCGTGGTCACCGTGAGGACTGGCGGCGTCCGCGCCTCCTGCCATCACTTCAACGACCGAGAAGACCTCCGCGCGCTGATGGATGCGCTTGCGACCCTGCCCACGGCTTGAGCCCCGCGTTGAGGGTGAACGCGAGATCTGTAGAATCCTTCATGGAGGGATGTCCGAACGGCAAGGAGCCGGTCTCGAAAACCGGTAAGGCCTTATGGCCCTCGGGGTTCGAATCCCCGTCCCTCCGCCAGCGCCCGTAGCTCAGCGGATAGAGCGCTGCCCT
>PWTC01000018.1 GCA_003563005.1 Candidatus Acetothermia bacterium | reverse complement strand
GCTATCCTGCCGATAGGGACAGCGTTGCCGCTGCTTCCACCTTGGGGGCGTAGCTCAGTCTGGGAGAGCACCGGCTTTGCAAGCCGGGGGTCGGCGGTTCGAGCCCGCTCGCCTCCACCAGGTAGGGCCCTCCGTGTTCGGGTCATCGTGAGCCGCGCGGTGGGCGCGGTGCAGGAAGTTCACTCCCTTCGATCCATCTCTCCGCCGGCGCTGGTCATGAGGAACGCGAGGTCGCCGGGGCAGACAGCGCCTCCCTCGTTGCCGTCCTCCTCGGCCGGACCGGGGATGGTGTTCCCTAGGCCGCTGATAGAACCGGCGAACGCTGCGTCTATGGGGAAACAGGGAGCCTCGGCTAGAACGACTCCGTACCTCCCGTTGGCGTAGATCCGGCTCCCTTCGATGCTAGCCTCCGCGGCGTCGCGCAGGAAGACACCATCCCATGTGTTGCTGGCCACGGCCGACACCTCCAGAGCGATGCGAGAGCTGTCTCGCATCCAGATCCCGTATTCGTTCTGCCTGATCTCTGTTCCCGTCACGGAGACATGGGCATCGTGCCAACCGAAGACGCCGCACCAGTTGTCCTCGATCAACACGTCCACGATGACGGTCTGAGAGGTATGGACAGCACGAATCCCGTCCCCGCCGAGTTGGGTGCCCCCGGTCACGGCGAGTCGGGAGATGACGACCGGTGACTCTCTGCCTTCGGAGACTTGAACGTGGATCACCGGAGCTCCGGCCTCGAGGGCGCGAATCGTGGTGGATGCCCTGCCTGTGCCGCGCAGGGTGAGGGGCTTGTCGATGGTGAGATGTTCCTCCCATACACCAGCAGCCAGACAGATCACCGTCCCAACAGGCGCTTCGTCGATCGCCGCCTGAATCGACTCGCCGGGGGTGAGGTTCACGATGCAATCGTCCGTGGGCTCGTCTTGGGTCAATGGTTCGGAGGGCTCAGTAGGTTGTTCCCGCTGGCCGCATCCGCTGGCGAGCGCCAGCGCAGCCGCCAAGGCGAGCGTGGCAAGATGACGTATCCTGGGATGGTTCATGCAGTTCACCTCCTGTGCCTACCATAGCACAGGAGGGTGGGTATGCCCACATGAGGAACCGGGAGCTGTCCTGGTCAGCAGTGACGGGGACTCCGTGGGGCCGAGCATGCACAGCCTCGGCCATGCCTCAGTACTGCCAGGTCATGCCGCACTGCTTGCAGTGCGCCTGGAGTCTGGTCTTGATGACCCCCTGTGTGTGCGCGAACGGATTTCTGTAGGACCCAAGGATGTGCGACGAGGTGTTCACCTCGCGCACTCGGATGGTCCTCACCCTCACCATGCCGGTGGCACCGCAGTGGGGGCACTGCAGCTTCTGAGCGGGCCGGGCGATGAGCGCAATCAGCATGAGCAGGCCGATCCCGGCCAGGACTCCCCACGGCCACATCGTGCTTCCTCCCTTCTGGCACCAGTCGTTCCATGGTACAGCAGAGACGGACAGCGTGGAGAGCTTCGTCGGCCTGGCAGACGGCGGTTGTGCGTGTGTCGCGGACAAGTGCGCCGACTTGACACGTGCCATCAGGCCTTATAGGATGGTGATATAGGTTTCGGATCTTATAGAGGACGGCGCGTACGGTGCGGAAGAACTCAGACGCGATCTATGCAGTGATCACCGGAGACATCGTCGGCTTCAGCAAGCGGAAGCCCGAGGAGCGACGGGCACTGCTTCGCGATCTGAAGGCAGGTTTCACCCTTATCGATGCCGCACTGCCCGACGCGGTATGTGCCCCGTTCAGCGTATACCGCGGCGACAGCTTCCAGGGTGTGCTCGTGCGTGCGGGCGAGGCGCTGCAGGCAGCTATCCTTTTGCGGGCGGAAGTGCGGCGTCGACAAGGATCGATGCGTCACCAGGTCGATGTGCGCACTGCGATCGGGATCGGCCGTGTAGATTACCTTCCCGGGCGGAAGGCTGCCGAGGGCGATGGCGAGGCTTTCCGTCGCTCTGGACCGGCGCTCGATGGGCTCAGGGGCGATCAGAGGACGGTGGTGCGCACGCCCTGGCCCGAGGTGGACGCGGAACTCCGGGTGGGGTGCGCCCTGTTGGATGCGGTGGTCAACCGGTGGTCCCCGGAGCAGGCGGAGGCGGCGTCCGACCGGATCCGTGGCATGACGCAGACTGCGATCGCGGAGGGCCTCGGTATCTCCCAGCCGGCGGTCCGCGATCGTCTGCAGCGCGCCGGTGCATGGGCGATCATCGAGCTATGCGAGCGCTACCAGATACTGATCGACGAAGAAAGAGGTTCGAGAGCTTATGAGTAATGTATATAGGACCACGAGCCTATGGATGTGAACGGGTTCAGTGTGGGTGGCGTTGTGTTGTTGCTGCGGCTGCTCACTTCGCATGTGCTGGCGGACTTCGTGCTGCAGCGCAGGGGATGGGTAGAAGAGCGCACGCGGCGTGGCTGGACCTCGATCTGGCTCTACGTCCACAGCGCGCTGGCTGCGGTGCTCGCCTATCTGTTTGCGGGTCTGTGGACGGCGCTGTGGCTTCCGGCGGCCGTCTTCGCCAGCCATCTGCTCCTGGACGGATGGAAAGCTCAGCGCGATGAGGGAGTGGATGTGTTCGTGCTCGACCAGATCGGGCATCTCCTCGTGCTGGTTCTTGTCTGGGCCCTGGCATCGGGTTGGGGATGGGCCGACATGTTGGCGGCGATGAGGGCCGTGGCCGCCGAACCCCGGTTTTGGGTTCTGCTCTTGGCCTACATGACCGTTTTCTGGCCGGCTGGGTTGCTCGTGGGCGTGCTCACCCGTGCCTGGAGGCCGGGCATTGCGTCCGAGGGGGGTCCAGGACTGGAGCGTGCGGGCCTGTGGATCGGACGACTCGAGCGTCTGCTCGTGGTGACGGCGATCGTCGTCCATCGCTTCGAGTTCATCGGGTTCTTGATCGCGGCGAAGTCTGTGCTGCGCTTCGGGGAACTCCGTGGTGCGACGGCGCGCGATCAGGCCGAGTATGTTCTGATCGGCACGATGCTGAGCTTCACGTTGGCCGTAGCGACAGGTTTGGTGGTGACCTGGCTGCTGCAGGCGCTGCCGGTAGGCGCGAGGTAGGCGCGGGCATCACGCTCGCAGGAGGAGGGAGGTCGATGGCGAGGACCGAGTTGCAGCTGCCCCAAGCGGAGCCGCATCGCTCCACGGTGGGTTCCGCAGTAGAGCATCTGGCATCTCATCATGTCGTCGAGCGCATCCTAGCGCACGATCACACGGTGTGGAAGCCTGATCCGGAAGGTATCTCGGACCGTCTGGGGTGGTTGGACTGCGCCCGAGGGATGCTCCCGCAGCAGGGCAATCTCCAAGCGTTGGCCGCCGGCATGAACGAGGACGGTCTCAGCGCTGGTGTCCTTCTCGGTATGGGAGGGTCCAGCCTCGCCGCAGAGGTGTTGAGCGCGGTGCTTGCCGAGCCGGGGGCACCGGCCAGGTCACTCTCGGTGCTCGATACGACCGATCCGGACGTCATCCACGCGCTGGAGGCACGCTGTGATCTCGACCATACCTTGTTCTTGGTGGCTACCAAGTCGGGGACGACGACGGAGACGTTGTCGCTGTTCAACCACTTCTACAGCCGCATGCTCCGGAGCATGGGCGCGGAGAAGGCTGGCCGCCGGTTCCTCGCGATCACCGATCCGGGTAGCCCGCTTCAGGCGTTGGCCGAGCGACTCGGGTTCCGCCGTGTCGTCCTCAACGACCCCGAGATCGGCGGGCGGTTCTCGGCCCTGTCGTACTTCGGGTTGGTCCCTGCTGCACTGTTGGGGACCGAACTAGACCGACTTCTCTCGAGGGCGCTCGCGATGAAGGTCTTGTGCGACGCGGGAGGAGAGGCTGGTGCGAACCCGGGCCTTGGCCTTGGGGCTGCCTTGGGCGCGCTGGCGGAGACGGGGAAGGACAAGCTGACGCTCGTCATCTCGCCCGCGCTCGCCGGGCTGGGTGACTGGATCGAGCAACTCATCGCCGAGAGCACGGGCAAGGAAGGCAAGGGCATCCTCCCTGTGGTGGACGAGCCGCTGGGGCCCCCGGAGGTCTATGGTGCCGATAGGGTGTTCGTCGATCTGAGGCTGGAGGGCGATGATTCCGGATTGCAGGAGCTAGGCGCACTCGAGCGTGCCGGGCATCCGGTGATCCGCCTCCGGCTGCGCGATGCGTACGATCTGGGGGCGCAGTTCTACCTGTGGGAGTTCGCCACTGCAGTCGCCTGCGCTGTGCTCGGGGTGAACCCCTTCGATCAGCCCGACGTCGAGGCGGCAAAGGCGCGTGCGAGCGAGGCGGTGGAGCGCTACCGCAGTTCGCGGAGTCTGCCCGAGGATCCGCCGAACGGAGGCGCACCCGAGACGCTGGCGGAACTGCTCGATGGGGCCTTGCCGGGGGGGTACATCGTACTGCAGGCGTTCGTTGCCCCGACGCAGGAGACGGACGGGGAACTCGCGGCGTTGCGCGCCTGTCTGCGCGACCGGTTGCGCCTGGCCACCACGGTCGGCTACGGCCCACGATTCTTGCACTCGACGGGACAGCTGCACAAGGGAGGTCCCGACAAGGGACTCTTCGTCCAGTTCACCTCGGATTCGGTGCAGGATCTGCCTATACCGGACGTGCCGGGCGCGACGTCTGCCTCGCTGAGCTTCGGTGTTCTCAAGGCGGCACAAGCACTGGGGGATCGCCAAGCCCTGCGGGAAAGGGGGAGGCGCGTGATCCACATCCACCTGGGTCAAGATGTCCCGGGAGGCCTGCAGAGCTTGCGGGAGTGCTTGGGCTGAGAGCGGAAATCAGATGAGCAGGATGATCCCGAACACCGCCTCTGCCGCCAAGCTGAGCCAGTTGGAGCCCGTGGGGGCCTTGTCGAAGAAGATCGAGGCCGCCCGCACTGAGCCGATGGCGAGGTAGCCTACCCCGAGCGTACGGAATGCGCCTGGGGACTGAAAAATGATGACCGCAAGCCCGAGGCCGATGAACAGGCCGCCGAGCACCGCACGGATCTCCGAGACGCCACGACCGCCGTCTGGGCGCAGGCCGGTGAACCTGCCTGCGGTCTCCGGCGAGACGAGGGAGACCAAGCCAGCCGCCATGGTCCCCACGGCTACGATGATCTTGAGCGTAAGTAGTACGTCCATGTGCACCTCCTTTTGTGTCCGCTCCTATCGTACACGCGAGGCAGGGGCGATGGCATGTGAGCGGCAGGAACGCCTTGGGGTCTGGTTCATCTGTGGAATCCTTGATACGGTGCTCCAGACGGGGTTTGAGGTCGGTCGCCGGGAAGATACCATCGCTGTGGATCCGTACACCGGCAATGAGGAGGGCGTGTGGCTCTAGGCTGGATGGATGTGTCGGAACTGCCGTTCAACGCGCTGCTGCTTCTTGAGCGCGTGCAGCTCACCTGGCTTCCGGGCTGGATCGCGGAGGGAGCAGGGCGTGAAGAGCTCGCGATGGCTCTGGCCGCCAACCCTGCCGTCTCATGGTTCATCCGTCGGAAATGCCCTGAGGTCGCGCCGTGGGTCGACGAGCTGCTCCTCTCCACAGCGGGCACTGCGGATGCACAGCGGGTGCGTGCCGCCGAGGTCGCCGTGCTCCGAGCGATCGAGGACCTGCTTGTGTACGCCCTCGACCCTTCCGTTTACGATGCCCAGCCGTTCCTCGGCTGGGACTCCGAGGAACTCCTAGCGTTGGTCGACTTGGCAGGCCGGACCGTCCTGGACGTCGGGTCGGGGACCGGCCGACTGGCCTTGGTGGCCGCCGAGGCGGGGGCCAAGCACGTGTTCGCGGTCGAGCCGGTGGCCAACCTCCGCCGGTACCTGCTGCAAAAGGCCCGCGCACGGGGTCTGGCGAACGTGCATCCAGCGGATGGGATCATCACCGACATCCCGTTTCCGGACGGTCACGCCGACGTCACTCTGGCAGGCCACGTGTTCGGGGACGATCCGCCCGCCGAACTCCGTGAGCTCTCGCGCGTCACACGCGGCGACGGCATGGTCATCTTGTGTCCAGGCAACAACGATGTGGACAATGACGCACACGCGTTCCTCGTGGAGCAGGGGTTCAGCTGGTCGCGTTTTGAGGAACCAAGCGATGGCACAAAGCGCAAGTACTGGCGCCGCGAGAGGGGCTGAGGATCAAGTCCGAGTCAGTACTCTGGGAAGACCTCGCAGTAGTGCCTCCGCAGGCGTTCCGTGAGTTCATGGGGATCTCGGGATCCGCCGGTTAGCTCAACCAACCGAACAGGCACGGAGAACGTCATCGTCACAGGTCGGCGGTACACCCAGCGGAGCTTGGCTTGGGAGACGGGGCCTGCACGAAGGTGGGCGAAGATGCGGCGGTTGGATGAATGGCGCTCCCAGTACGGAAGAACATAGGGGGCGAGCTGCGGATCCCGTTCCAGAATTCCCTGTGCAATCACCCCGAGCCCCACATGCCAGGGGCGCCGATGTGCCGCCCCGCCTTCCGGGGCGATCAGCAGACTTCCCCCGCTGGCTACGTGCGAAGCGCCGAACTCCAGCGTGCGGCGGTTCGCCTCGCGCACCCTGAGAACGGGCTCGAGCGGATGCAGGCGAGCGAGCAGCTTGGTGACCAGCACGTTGCTGATCCCGCCACGGCTGTAGTGATCGCGCCAGCCCCGGGACCGGCGTTCCACGGGCAGGGAGTGCGGGGCATAGCTGGGCAGAAGGTGATGCAGACGATTGCTGCTGACGATGCGCAGGTCGGACCGCCGGACGGCGGCGGCCACGAGGAAAGGCGTGAGCATCGAAGGATGGTTGCCGTAGATGAGAAGGGGTTCTGTTCTCAGCGTATGCGATGTCTCGGTCGGGAGAGCGCACTCCCAGCGGACGATATAGGTGTTCAGCAACCAATCGCTTGCATCGGCTAGCCCTCGAGAGGCGATCGCGTGCTCGAGTTGGACGGCGATCTGGAGTATCCGCTTTGCAGGGAAGAGCGACTCGAAGACGCGGAGTGGAAGGGCAAGCCCCGGCTGGCGGAACCCGTGGGCATAGGTGCGTGCCAGGCGCACGATATTCCCCGTCGCATACGCCGCGCGCATCTCCTCCCAGAAGGCCTGCGGTCCGAGCCTCCTTGGGTTCACGGCACTGTGCCCTCCGGAGGTTGCTAGACGATGCGCAGCACCGATCTGGCGCGCTCGATCTGGTCGACGGTGAACACGATATGGTTCTTCTCCACGGACCAATAGCAGGACAGCACGTTGATGCCCTCGTCGGCCAGGCGCCCCATGAGTGTGGCAAGCTGTCCGGGTTGGTGCGGCATGGGCATGAGGATGGCCTCGCGCTCGTCGAAGTCGACGCCCAGCTTCCGGAACACCTTACGTGCCTGATCCGCGTTGTCGGGCACCATGGCCGCCACTGCCTCGTCGAGGACGGTCAGCGCAGCGATCCCTTCCAGGTTGACTTGATGCTCTCCCAGCTCCTGAGCCACCTCCGCGAGCCTTCCGGGCTCGTTCCCAAGTATGAACGAGAACTCACGCACGCCGATCACCTCCCGACTGCATTCTACACCTGCCTGGCACGCGCTGCCGGCAGGATGGGGCCTGATTGACGCGCCGCGCGTCGGTATGATCTGGCGGCCTGCGGGGCAGTTCTCCTGGGCCGGAGGAAGGAGGTCGCATGGCTACCCCGTCCGAGATGAGACCGTCCGACGTGGTCGCGTTCAACCGAGCGGCTTGGGACCGGCAGGTTGCCTTGGGCAATCGTTGGACACAGCCTGTCGACAGCGCGACCATCGCCGCAGCGCGGGAGGGACGCTGGGGCGTCCTGCTGACGCCGACACGGCCTGTGCCGCTGTCGTGGTTCCCTGAGCTGACGGGGAGCGACGTGTTGTGCCTCGCCTCTGGAGGCGGGCAGCAGGGTCCGATATTAGCGGCCTGCGGGGCCCGAGTGACGGTGCTGGACAACGCGCCAGCGCAGCTTGCCCGTGACAGGGTGGTTGCCGAGCGCGAGGGCCTGACGATCGCCACGGTTTTGGGCGATATGGCGGATCTGTCCGGTTTCGAGGATGCCACCTTCGATCTCGTGTTCCATCCCACCTCGAACAACTTCGCGCCGGATGTGCGACCGGTGTGGCGCGAGGCCTTTCGTGTCCTGCGGCCGGGGGGCATCATGATGGCGGGTTTCGGCAATCCTGTGGTCTACATCTTTGATCTCCAGGCCCTGGAGCGCGGGGTGGTGACCGTCCGCCACCGGCTTCCCTACTCCGATGTGGCGGACCTGGCACCCGATGAGCTTGCCCGAAGGCTCGAGATCGGTGAACCGCTGGAGTTCAGCCACAGCCTTGAGGCCCAGATCGGCGGACAGCTCGATGCCGGATTCCTGCTGACGCACCTCTTCGAGGATCGCTGCAGCCCTGGCGAAGGGGATCCGCTGGAGGCGTTCATGCCCACGTTCATCGCCACGCGCGCCATCGTGCCACGGGAACGCGGAGGCTGAGTGGGCATCAAGGTTATCCTGCTGGACATGGATGGGACCATCTGGGATTCTCCGGTGGACTGGGCGGAAGTGCGGCGCGCGATCGGCCTTCCGGAGGATGGGGTGCCGATCATGGACCATCTGAAGCGTGCCGATGCGGCCACGCGCGCGCGGGGCCTCGCAACGCTCGAGGCCTTCGAGCATCGAGGCGCGTCCGAAGGGGTACTCATGCCGGGCACGCGAGAGCTCATGACCTTCATCCGACACAGAGGTCTGCAGGCCATCCTGGTGACCAACAACTCGGCGCGCAGCACGCAGGCCGTGCTGGCTGCCACAGGGTTGAGGTTCGACCTCGTGGTGACGCGCGAGGACAACCCGATGAAGCCCTCCCCCGAGGCCTTCCTGACCCCGCTTAGTCAGGTGGGAGCCCGGCCGACCGAGGCCGTGGCGATCGGGGACACGCATCTAGATGTCGCGGCTGCCGCAGCCGCAGAACTGCACCATGCGTTCCTGGTCGCGCCGAGGGCCTGGGTGCGTCGGTGGGTGCCGGAGGGGGCTGGATACACTGTTGTGGAGGATCTTCACGAGGCGCGGCGCGCGCTGAGCGCACTCCTTTGAGGTGCCCCCCGCCTGCCTCGCAGGTTACCATAGGGTCCAGAACGAGACGATTGCATCGATGGGATTAGCACAATCGTGCCCTTCACAACCTGGGCGCATTGTGCTATAGTGTTGGGCATGTCAGACGACAGGCCTCCCATATTTACTGCCCATAGGCACAGAACACGAGGAGGGTACGAGCTTGATGGAGATCGTTATGAGCGCCCGTGATGGGCTCAAGGAGAGGCAGGAAGAGCTCGGGCGTGAGGAAGTGGAGGAGACTGAAGTGAAGTGGCCTGAGGACGAGGGAGCTGAGCGCCGTTCTCCGGAGAACCCGATTCGAACGTACTTCGACGAGATCTCCCGGGTGCCGCTCCTGACAAAAGAGGAAGAAGTGGAGCTCGCCAAGCGGGTTGAGGCTGGCGATAAGACCGCCAAGGAGCAGTTGGCCGCCGCCAACCTGAGGCTCGTGGTGTCCATCGCCAAGAAGTACCGAGGCTGTGGCCTGCCATTCCTCGATCTAATCCAGGAAGGCAACCTGGGGCTCATGAAGGCGACCGAGAAGTTCGACTGGCGAAAGGGGTACAAGTTCTCCACCTACGCCACCTGGTGGATCCGCCAAGCGATCCTGCGGGCGATCACCAACCGGTCGCGCACGATCCGTGTGCCCACGCACATCAATGAGCTCATTCGTAAGATCTACCAGGCGGAGCGGGAGCACACCAAGGAGCACGGCGCCTCGGCCACGCTCGACGAACTGGCCGCGTACCTCGACACCTCGGTGGAGAACATCATCAAAGCCAAGAAGACGGCGCAGTACACGGCCTCGCTCGACTCGCCGATTGGCTACGAGGACGAGGGTTCGGTGCTTGGTGACTTCGTCGAGGACATGGGGGCCATGTCGCCCACCCGAGAGACGTTCAAGGAGCTGCTGCAGCAGGAGTTGCAGAGGGCTCTTCGGGACCGCCTCACGCCGCGCGAGCGGCGTGTGCTGGAGCTTCGCTATGGCCTTGATGACAACCAGCCCCGAACGCTGGACGAGGTGGGGGAGACGTTTGGGATCTCACGCGAGCGGGTACGGCAGATCCAGAAAGAGGCGCTTGAGAAGCTGAAGAACTCGGATCTGATTAGAAAACTGGAGAAGTTCCGCCTGCTCTCTGAAGAGGAGTTCTAGTACGGACCGCAGTGGCCGCGCCACGTACGTGGCGCGGCCCACCTGCCTTACTGAGTGGGTTCCATCGTACGGGGCCGGTGGCCTCGGGTCCCCGAAAAAGAAGCCTGTCCCCTTTTCTATGAGGGGCAGTGTTTGTTGGAGCAGCGGACGCCCTGGCGCGGGTCCTCGTAGCGCACACCCTCCTTGCACTCCGGGCAGGATTCGATCGGACGCCCGGAGACACGGAATCGGCAGTCGGGATAGCGGTTGCAGGCGTAGAACGTGCCCCGCTTCTGTGCGAAGCGCTCGACCATTTCACCCTCCTGACAGGAGGGGCACGTCACGCCGGTGGACACGGGCGCCGTCTGCCGACAACTCGGGCAGGCCATGTAGCGTCCGAACCTTCCGTGCCGGAGCAGCATCGGTGTCCCACACTGTGGGCACGGGGCATCGGGTGCCTCGGCCGCCTGCTCCAGTGCCCGGGCCAGCTCCACACGATCCTCGGTCCAGGTGTAGGCGATGTCCGGCGGGATGCTCCTGGTGGTGCGGCACTCGGGATAGCGTGAACAGCCCAGGTACAGGCTCCCTTTCCAGACACGCACGGTCATGGGGGCGTTGCAGGCGGGGCAGCTCACATCGCTGAGGAGCTGGAACCGCTCACCACGGCTGAGCAGGCGCTCCACCGCCTCGAGGCGCTTGTGGAGCCGCTCGTAGAAGGCGCGCAGGACCTCCAGCCGCTCCGCTTCTCCTTCTTGGATTCTGTCGAGTTCTTCCTCCATCCACGCGGTGAATCCCTGCTCCACGGTCTCGGGGAAGTGGGCAGCGAGGAACTCGCTAACGAGTTGCCCCAGCAGGGTGGGTTTCAGGCTGCCTCCATCGCGCCGGACATACCCGCGCTCCTGGATGACCGAGACGATGGCTGCATAGGTGCTGGGGCGACCGATGCCCTCGCGCTCCAGCTTGCGCACCAGGCCGGCCTCGGTGTACCGGCCGGGGGGCTCGGTCTGCTTCTCCTCCGTGTGCAGCTCCGGTGCGGGGAGCTCCATGCCGGGGCTCAGATCCTCGGGCAGTGGGCGCTGTTCGTCCTCGAGTTCGGCCACCGGGTACAGGCGTGCGAATCCGAGGAAGGACGGTCGCGAAGAGGACGCGCGGAAGGCCAAGTCGCCGGCCCGGATCTCCACCTTGCGCCGGGTCCAGAGGCCATCGGCCATCTGAGTGGCGACGAACCTGCGCCAGATCAGTTCGTAGAGCTTGCGTTGGTCGGCCCTCAAGTGGTGTGCCACCTGTTCGGGTGTCTGCTCGACGGAGGTTGGGCGGATGGCCTCATGCGCATCCTGGGTGCGGCGTTTGTTCTTGTGGACGCGGGGGCGGGGGCTCAGGTATTCCTTGCCCAGCGTGCTCCGCACGTGCGCGCGTGCTTCGGAAACGGCTCCCTCGGATACGCGCACCGAGTCCGTGCGCATGTAGGTGATCAGTCCCACGGATTGCCCGTCGATCTCCACGCCTTCGTACAGCTCTTGGGCGAGCTGCATCGTGCGTCGCGGAGAGAGCCCCAGCTCGCTCGATGCGGTCTGCTGAAGCGTGGAGGTGATGAACGGGGGCGAAGGTCGGCGTTTGACCTCCTCCTCGGTCACGTCGGTGACGACACAGCGCTCCTCAGCGAGCGCCGCGCGCATCTTCTCCAGCAGGGAGGCCTCGGTGACGCGGTCGGGAAAGGCTGCGGTAAACGGGGGCTTGGTGGGAAATGCGAGCTCGACCTGCCAATAGGTCTGCGGGACGAAGGCGTGGATCTCCCGTTCGCGGTCGCAGAGGAAGCGGAGCGCAACGGACTGAACCCTGCCGGCCGAAAGTCCCTCGAACTTACGACCGGCGAGGACGCGCGACATGACCGGGCTCACCTCGTACCCCATGAGTCTGTCGAGGATCCGGCGCGTCCGCTGGGCCTCGACCTTGTGCGGGTCGATCTTGCCGGCCTGTCCGAGTGCCCGGCGTACTGCCTCGGCGGTGATCTCATGCAGCAGCACGCGACCGAAACGCTCTCCGTCCGCATCCCCCAGGAGCTCGGCAATGTCGTAGGCGATCGCTTCCCCTTCGCGGTCGGGATCTGTGGCCAGGTACACGCGGTCCGCATCGGCCACAGCCTTCTTGAGCGCGGAGACCAGTTTGCGGTCACGGACTTCCCATGTGGGCGCGAAGTCGCGCCGGACGTCCACACCGAACTCCCGCGCCGGAAGGTCGCGCACGTGCCCTTTGGAGGAACACACCTCGTATCCACGACCCAGGTACCCCGACAGTGTGCGAGCTTTCGTCGGCGATTCTACGATCAGAACGTGTTTCTTGGCCATCTACCCGTGTCACCTCGCCGGCCATTATGGGGACATCCCTGTCCCTGCGCAAGAAATCCGGGCCGCGGGCGTCTGGCGACGCGCGCGGCCCGGTTGAGACCCTCCGGACTTCAGACGATCAGTAGTCCATCATCGGCGGGCCTCCAGGAGGCATGTCCTTCTTCTCCTCCTTGATCTCCGCCACCAGTGCCTCGGTCGTCAGCAGCATGCCAGCGATGGACACGGCGTTCTGCAGGGCCGAACGGGTGACCTTCGTTGGGTCGATGATGCCTGCCTTGAACATATCGACGAACTGCCCGGTGACCACGTCGAAGCCGACCGCCTTGCCCTCGCCCTTGAGCCGCTCGACGATCACGGCGCCCTCGAAGCCGGCGTTCTCCGCCAGCTGCCGGGCAGGCTCCTCGAGCGCTCTGCGTAGGATGCGGATGCCCACACGCTCATCGTCGGTGAGTTCCTTGTCGAGCTTGTCGAGCCCGCCGGCGGCGTTGATGAGCGCCACGCCGCCACCAGGCAGGATGCCTTCCTCGACCGCGGCCTTGGTGGCCTCGAGTGCATCCTCCATGCGGTGCTTCTTCTCCTCGAGCTCGGTCTCCGTCGCTGCCCCGACCTTGATCACGGCCACTCCACCGGCGAGCTTCGCCTTGCGCTCCTCGAGCTTCTCACGATCATAGTCCGAGTCCGTAGTCTTGATCTGCTCGTTGATCTGCTCGATGCGTGCCTTGATCTGCTCGGCATCGCCCTTTCCGCTGATGATGGTGGTGTCCTCGTTGGTGACGCGCACCTTCTCGGCGCGGCCTAGCATGTCGAGGGTGGTGTTCTTGATCTCCATGGCAGCATCCTCGGCCACCACGACGCCGCCTGTGAGCACAGCGATGTCCTCGAGCATGGCCTTGCGGCGGTCGCCGAATCCCGGTGCCTTGACGGCACAGGAGGTGAGCGTGCCCTTCAACTTGTTCAGGACCAGGGTGGACAGGGCCTCGCCCGTGACGTCCTTGGCGATGATGAGAAGTGCCTTGCCCGTCTGGGCGATCTTCTCCAACAACGGGATCAGATCCATGGCGTTCTTCAGTTCTCGATCCGTGACCAGGATGTAGGGATCGTCCAAGGACACTTCCATCTTCTTGGGATCGGTCACGAAGTAGGGAGAAACGTACTCACGATCGAACCGCATGCCCTCGACAACCTCGTAGAACGTTTCGATCGTGTCGGAGTCCTCGACGGTGATGACGCCCTCTTCGCCGACGACCTCCATCGTGTCGGCGATGATCTTGCCGATATCAGGGTCGTTGGCGGAGATGGTAGCCACTTGGGCGGTCTCGGCCTTGCTGGACAGCTTGCGGGACATGGTCTTGATCTCGTCCACTACGGCCTTGGCGCCCTTCTCGATGCCCCGCTTGAGGGCCATGGGGTTGCCCCCGGCGGCGACCATCTTGAACCCTTCCTTCACCAGTACATGGGCAAGGATGGTGGCGGTGGTCGTGCCGTCCCCGGCGACATCATTCGTCTTGGAGGCGACTTCCTTCACCAACTGGGCGCCCATGTTCTCGAAGGCGTCCTTGTACTCCTGCTCCTCAGCGATGGTCACACCGTCGTTGACGATGTCGGGGGAGCCGAATTTCTTCTCGATACACACGTTGCGGCCTCGTGGCCCCAATGTCACACGCACCACGCCGGCGAGCTTCTCCACGCCGCCTAGCACCTTACGCCGCGCATCCTCTCCGAATAGGACTTCCTTTGCTGCCATGGCTACCCCCTCACTCCTCGATGATGCCGAGCACGTCGGTGGTCTTCACGAGCAGATGCTTGGCTTCGCCGATCCGGATCTCCGTCCCGGCGTAAGCCGAGATGAGCACCTTGTCCCCTTCCTTGACGTCGAACTTTTCCGCTGTGCCCAGGGCCACCACTTCCCCCCGAACGGCCTTCTCTTCCTTGACCGACTCGGGCAGGACGATGCCGCCCGGTGTCCGGCGCTCTTCCTCCTCGATCGTCCGGACGAGCACACGATTCCCCAATGGTTTCACGTTCATGCCCACCTCCTCATGTTTGGCACTCTGTGGTTGAGTTTGCTAACGAGAGCATTGTAGCCGGTCCCCCGCAGAGGGTCAAGGGTTGTGCGCTCAGGGGAGTCAGGGGCTACAGTCTCTCATGCCGAAGGGAAGCGTACACCTTACGGTAGAATTGGCAACCCTGCCCCTGTGGGCAGCTGCAGGGGTGGCTGCGGGTCTGTCCCGACCGACACTGACCGCGTTTGCTGTCTGCTACGTGGCCAGCAGCCTGTTCCTCTCCCCCGATCTTGATCTGGCGTGGGCTGGACCCGCGCGCAGGTGGGGGCGAGCCGGACTGTTGTGGAGACCGTACGCGCGGGCCTTCCGGCACCGCGGACTCTCGCACCATCCGCTGTGGGGGCCCGCAACGCGCCTTGGATATCTGGGTCTCTTGGGCACGATCGGCTGGCTTGTCCTGCTGCGTCCGTTGGGGTTCGCTGCACCGCGTGAGGTTCCCTGGGCGCTCGCGCCGGCCGCGCTGGCGGGGGTGTACCTGCCAAGCTTGCTTCATGTTGCCCTTGACAGGATGTGGAGCGCGTGCCGACGTGGTGTGTCGTCGCGAAGGGGCTGAGCTGTTGCTGCTCGGTTCTCGGACTCGCTCCCTTGCCCGACCCCACGGGGCCATGTTATAAAGCTAGGTCTCAACAACGAGGAGGACATTCATGGGCATCGGCATCGGGGACATCACACGGGGGATGACCATCGTCTACAATGGAGAGTTGTACGAGGTCGTCATGTTCGAGCACGTCAAGAAGGCGCGCGGGAGCGCGTTCGTACGCGCCAAGCTCAAGTCCCTGAGCTCGGGCAGGACGATCACGGAGACCTTGCGGGAATCGTCCAACTTGGAGTCGGCCTTCCTGGAGACGCGGCCGCTTCAGTACCTGTACAGCACGGACACCGCATACGTGTTCATGGATAAGGAGTCGTTCGAGGAGTACCACGTTCCGACCAAGGAACTCGAGGAGATCAAGGGCTACCTGCTTGAGGGAATGGATCTACTGGCTCAGTTCTATGAGGGCAAACTGCTCAAGATCCAGCCGCCGAGTTTCGTCGAACTGAAGGTCATGGAGACCCCACCGGGGGTGAAGGGCGACACAGCAACGGGCGGGGAGAAAACCGCTACAATGGAAACGGGGCTCCTCATCAAGGTGCCGTTGTTCGTCCGTGAGGGTGAGGTGCTTCGGATCGACACGCGCACGGGTGCTTATGTCGAGCGCGTAGGCTAAGGAGGCAAGATGGCGGAACAACAGGCACAGCTGGAGTTGGGGCTAGGGCGGCTGTACATTCAGTCCGATGTCTTGGCCTCGATCGTGGCCAAGTCGCTGGAGAAGGTCGAAGGTGTGCGCCCCGCGCGCAGCGGTGGCGGCGTCATCGCCATCTTCGGCGGCGGTGAGGAGACCGTCCACCTCCAGGCACAGGGAGACACTGTCAACGCGGAGCTTCGCATTGCGGTTCTGCTGGGTTACCCCGTGCACGAGGTGTCTCAGGGGGTCCAGCAGGTCGTCCGCGAAGACCTCGAGCAGCTCGCCGGCGTTCGGGTAGGACAGGTGAACGTGTTCGTAAAGCGCGTGATCCCGCCGGAAGAGGAGCTCGTCCTGGACGAAGAGGAGGAGAGCCATGGCTGAGCGGAAGGGCCGCACGCAGAAACCGGACAGGGAAGATGAGTTGACGCAGGAGGTCACGGAAGGAACGGGTGCGGTAAGCATTTCCAAAGACGTGATCACCACGATTGCAGGCCTCGCTGCCTCCGAGATCGACGGGGTGCTGCCGCCCAAGGGCGGGGCGTTCAAGAAGGCCGATGCGGCGAAGCGTCTTGTGGACACGACCATCGAGGGCGGCGAGGTCAAGGTGTCCATGAAGATCGCAGCTGAGTATGGCCGTTCGTTGAGGACGGTGGCCGAGGAGCTGCAGGAGCGCATCAAGGCCGATGTGGAGCGGATGACGGGTCTGGCAGTGCGCACGGTGGACATCGAGATCGTCCGGCTTGTGTTTGCCGACGAGGCCGAAGAGGCGCTGGAGAACTGAGATGGTTCTCTTGGGAGGGTTGGCGTTGATTCTGCTGTTGGGCGCGGCGGGGCTCTCGGTCTGGGCTGCAGTGATGGGTCTGCCGGCGCACTGGATCACGGGCCTGACGACCTGGGTCGGCCGCACGGTGCTCGGCGTGCTCGCCTTCACGTTCGTCGGCGTGGGGATGTGGTTGGCTCTGTCCCTGTCGGGTGCGGCAGCCTCGCGCCGTGCGGCCCGGCGGCCGGGCCCCAAGGGGGAGATCGTCATCGCGCCCCAAGCGCTGAGGGAGCTCGCCACCGCGCTGCTGACCCATGACTTGGGTCTTTCCGGTTTCCGCATCGCGATCCGATCCGCTAACGATGGGGTGTACTTGCGCGTGGCGCTTCGCCTGCCGTCAGGCGAGGAGGTGCCGCAGCTGGCCGAGCGTGTGCAGGAGCTCCTTGGGCGTGAGATCCAGAACAAGACCGGAATTCCTGTTCACGAGATCACCCTCTCCATCCGCGGAACCACGCCCAGGAGCGAGAAGAGAACGGATCTTCCGGACAGCGGTCCTACTGCGTGAAGGGCGCACGGCGGCGAGCGCGTGAGGCCGTCCTGCGGGCGCTGTATCGCGCTGAGTACTATCCCACGTCACCGGCGGCGGACCCTCTGGGGGCAGTGCCGGTTCCCGTCCAAGAACACGCGTTTGCCGCGACGCTTCTCAGTGAGGTACTGGAACACCAGGGCGACATCGACGCGATCATCGACGCGCGCGCCGAAGGTTGGGGCCTGGACCGACTGGCACTGGTCGACCGGAACATACTCCGGCTTGCGCTAGGTGAACTCCTCTACACGGGCACCCCGGCTGAAGTCGTGATGGATGAAGCTGTGGAGTTGGCGAAGCGGTTTGGTACCGACAAGGCACCAGCGTTCATCAACGGCATCCTCGACCGCGTGTGGCGGGACGCGCGCAATCATGAGGGATAGCCCAACAGGGAGAGGCGCTGTGGGCGCTCCCACGGGCGAGCCGTGCGGTCGTCTACGAGCGGACCTTCACCTTCACACGAACGCATCCGACGGCACACTTGGCTTGGCCGAGACCGCTCGTAGGGCAGCGCTTGCAGGGCTGGACTGCATCGCGATCACGGATCATGACACCGTTGGCCCCGAACTCAACCGACCGGTTCAGCTCTCGTACGGGATCGAGCTCATCGCTGGCATCGAAATCAAGGCCGACCTCTCCGGGTTCCGGGGGGAGTTGCTTGGCTACTTCGTGGATCCGGAGCATGGGGGGCTAAGCGCGCTGACGGGGTCCATGAAGGAGGCGCGGGTGGAGCGCATGCGTGCCATGATCGCCCGCTGCAACCGGCTGCTCGGCACGGAGATACGGTATGAGGAAGTAGCCGCGCGCACACAAGGTTCCGTAGGGCGGCCGCACCTTGCAGCGGCGCTGGTGGAACGAAACGTGGCGGCCGATCTCGATCTCGCTTTCCGGCAGTTCCTGGCATCGAACGCCCCCTGCTACGTCCCGCTGCCGCGGCCCGGCTGTACCGAGGTGATCCGGTCCATCCGCCGGGCCGGAGGGGCCGCGGCGCTTGCCCATCCGGCGTTCATGGACGTCTCCGACTGGGGAGGGCTGCTCCGCGAGCTACGTCGAGCCGGGATGGCAGGCATCGAGGTGTACTATCCTTATGAGCGCAGCAGCACACCGGTTCTCGCACCACCTTCCATGATCCGTGAGTGGGCGGAGGGACTGGACCTCATCCCCACGGGGGGATCCGACGATCACGGGCCCGGGTCGGTCAAGGAGACGTTGGGAGCGATGCACGTGCCTTATGCATCGGTCGAGGCGCTGGCAGCGGTCGCGTCCTCGGTCGCGTGACGAAGGGCAGCCAGAGCTACCTCGATCTGATCGTCGGATGGCTCCTGGGTGGTGAGGCGTTGGAGCCAGAGGCCTGGACCTAGCAGCAGGCGCATCCACCAGGAGCCGGAACGACGTGCGCCAGCCTGCAGTATCTCGTAGGTGAACCCCGCCACCACCGGCAGCAGGGCAAGGCGCCCTACGAGCCGCACCCAGAGGGGATGGGCGGGCAGGAAAGAGAACACGAGGATCGCCACGAACACGAACAGCAGAAGGAACGCGGATCCGCACCGGGCATGGAGGGGGCTGCGTGAACGGGCAGCCTCGAGCGAGTATCCCTCTCCCTCTTCGAAGGCGTGTACAGCTTTGTGTTCGGCTCCGTGGTACTGGAACACTCGGCGAATGTCAGGCAGACGAGCGATAGCCCAAACGTAGCCTAGGAAAAACAGGACGCGGATGCCTCCTTCCACCAGGCTGTAGAGGATGCGCCGGTCGATGGGCATGAGGGAAACGAGATACGCCGGCAGTGCCACAAAGCCTCCGAGGGCGATGGCCAGCCCCCCCACGATCCCCAGTACCATGGCGAGCCCTCCGCTTCCTTCCTTCTCTCCGGTGGCCAACTCGGCCGATAGGTTCAACGCACGTAGCCCCAGGGAGAGCATCTGGTACAGCCTGAAGGGCCCCCTGATGAAGGGGATTCGGCTTAGGCGGGGAAAGCGGGGCCCGCCTGGGAGGCGTCGGAGTTCGATGGCGCCGCCTGGCGTGCGCACGGCCACCGCCACGCGGTGGCCGTTCTGGATCATCACGCCTTCGATGACGGCCTGGCCGCCGATGGGCATCGACTACTTCTTCTCAGCGTCGCGTTGCCAAGCTTTCCCGTACTTGCGCTCGAAACGCTCGATACGGCCCTCGGTGTCTACGAGTCGAGACTCCCCCGTGAAGAACGGATGGCACTGGGAGCACACGTCCACGCGCATCTCCTTCTTCGTGGAACGTGTGTTCAGCTCGGCTCCGCAGCTGCAACGAACGACCGACTCCTGGTACTCTGGATGGATATCCTTCTTCATGTTTTCCTCACCGCTTGGAGTACTGCTCCTTCTTCCGCGCCTTGCGGCGTCCGTACTTCTTGCGTTCCACAGCCCGGGCATCCCTCGTGAGCAGGCCAGCGTCCTTGAGGGGCTTCTTGAACTCGGGCGTCGCCTCCACCAAGGCGCGGGCGATGCCCAAGCGCAGGGCTTCCAGCTGACCCGTCGTCCCACCGCCGTTGACGCGGGCGCGGACATCGTAGCGGCCGACCGTGCCGGTCACGTAGAAGGGCGTCATCAGGTGGCGGTTCAGGTGGTCTTCCACGGACAAGAAGGCGCCGAAGAACTCCCGGGCCGGCTTGCCGTTGACCATGATCTCGCCCTTGCCATCACGCAGGTACACGCGCGCGACGGACTCCTTGCGGCGCCCCACGCCGTGCTGCATGCTGCCCGCCGGTCGGACGCTCAACTCGTGGTTCTGTTCTCCCTGACTCAAAGGACGTGTCACCTCCGGACTCTTTCGCAGGAATCAAGCTCCGAATGCTATCCACGGTGTGCGCATCTGTCAACCAGCGCCAGGGCGTGTGGGGGTGGCAGGACGACGTTGGGGCAGATAGCCCGGTTCGTGAGCTAGCCGTGTGGCGAGTCGCCCATCCTAGAGGTCATCGAAAGCCCAGAGGGCGAGGGAGCGCAGCCGCTGTATGAAGGCCACGCAGCGATTCACTCCTGCGGTGTTCTGCCACTGAGGCCTTCTGGCACAGCGGCTTCTGGAGGAGAGCCGAGCCCCGAGCCCACGCGGGCCCAGGGCTCGGCTCTCAATCCAGGGTTCTTGAGGTCAGCGTTCCGAGTTCTCCTCCGATGGTGTGGTATCCAGCCTGTCGATGCGGTCGAGAATGGCCTGGACTTCTCCGAGCTCGGCCACAGCTTCGCGGTAGGCGGCAAGCGCAGCCTCACGGTCAGCCTCGATCCGCTGTTGGAGTTCCTCCATGCGTGCCTGGCGGTCCGGGGCGTCGCTGTCCTCGTCGGTCAACCGCGTGAGCTCGGTCTCTGTCTTCTCCATCCGCTCTTGGTAGAGGGCGCCGATGATGAAGGCGAGATACTCGTCGTCGGACGCTCCATCGTCACGGATCTGCACGAAGGCGGCGATGCCCTTGTCGAGATCCTCATCTTGGATGTGCCATGCATTGAGGACCGGATCGTGGATGTCGAGCTCTGCATCGTCGAGTGCGTGGTCCATCCAATCGCCAAAGATCTCCCGCAGCCTGGCCTCCTCCACATCTGTGCGGACCTGGTCGCGCTTGTCGTCGAATACGGCCTCTTCGGCCTCCTGGCGGTCCGTCACCAGGATGATGTGGAAGCCGAAGTCGCTCTCCACAAGGTCGCTCATCTGGCCTATCTCAAGGGAGAAGGCAACCTCTTCGAACTCGGGAACCATGGCGCCGCGGCCGAACCAGCCGAGCGCCCCTCCTTCCTGCCCGCTGGGACAGGTCGAGTGCTCACGGGCCAGGGTGGCGAACTCAGCTCCCCCGGCAAGCTCCTCCAGGAGCAGTCGGCCCTTCTCCTCGTCCTCGACAAGGATGTGGGAGGCCGAAACCTTGGCCGGAACGCCGTACTGGGCCCGATGCTCTTCGAAGTAGGCGCGAAGCTCCTCGTCGCTGATCTCGAGTGGCCCCACCACGGCGCGGGCCACGGCGTCGCGCAGCATCTGCTGCTTCACCTGCGCGCGCGCCTCGGCCTTCCAGGACTCGAGACTCGCTCCCTGCTGGGCGAAGTAGTCACGGAGCTGTTGCTCCGTGATCCCCTCGCGATCGAGCATGCGCGTGTACTGAACCTGGAACTCCTCCTCGATCGCTGCCTCAGAGATCGCGATGTCACGCAGTTCGGCCTCTTGCTGCACGAGCGCCTCAGACAACATCCCATCTAGCGCAGCGAGCTCTATGTCCAGTTCGAACAACCGCCCGCGGGGACCTTCCAGCAGATACCGGATGTCCATCCCGAACTGCTGGTAGACCCGCTGGTAGTAGTAGAGCACGGAGTCCTTGGTGTGCTCGAAGTGCCGGCGGCTAAGCGGGCGTCCATTCAGTGTCGCAATCACCTCGGTTTCAAGCTCCGAGGGCGTATCCACGGCTGTCGCGTCCGGTGACTCGTCTACCACCGGCTCATCGGGGGTGGCGATCTCCACTGTGTCGTTAGGTGTCTCGTCCGTCGCTGGCTCATCAGGGGTGGCAACATTCACGGGGTCGGGTGTTGCGCCGTTGACGGACTCGGCGGGGGGCGCAGCCTCCCTGCCGCAACCGGCCAGAAGGGCCGCTGTCAGCAACACCACGAGCACGCTCCACATGGTTCGATAACGCACGTTGTCCTCCTTTTGTTCTTCCACCGCGCTGCAGCGTCTGTCGGGTAGCTTCGGCGATCTTCGGGCACGAGGATGGACCGAGGCTTCGGTGGCGTGTGACGGAGCACCGCGGGCCTGACCGTGGACGCTCTGTCGCACGCGCCTCACCGACACTCGGAAGGGCAGATCTCCTCAGAGCTCGCGGCGGAACTCCGTGTTCCGCCTGGGCCCCTCCGTGATCCCCTCTCCGGTGAACCGCAACGCGCAGCCCTCAGGCTAAGGCTCGACGCATCCGGGATCAACCTCGATCGGACGGACACTGGTGCGTTTGTGACCGGAAGACCACTTCTGGACGTCTCTTGCGCTGGATCGATGCGTTGCGGGAAAGGGCATACAGCGTAGACTATGGACAGTAAGGAGGAGCGCGTGAGCATCCGCAATCTAGATAAGATCTTCAAACCCGAGCGCGTGGCGGTGATCGGGGCCAGCGACAACCCTAACAGTGTGGGCTACACGGTGCTCAGGAACCTCGTGGGCTCGGGTTTCAAGGGCGTCATCTACCCGGTGAACCCCAAGCGGGAATCCGTGCAGGGGATCCACGTATATCCGTCCGTCTCCAGCCTGCCTCGTACAGCGGATCTCGCCATCATCTGTACACCGGCGTCCTCTGTGCCCGATCTGATACGCGAGTGCGGTGAGGTCGGGATCCGGGGCATTGTGATCAACTCCGCGGGTTTCAAGGAGATTGGGGAGGAGGGCCGCGCCCTTGAGGAGAAGGTGGGGGCTGTCGCCAAGGAGTTCCCTGGGATGCGCATCGTTGGGCCCAACTGTCTTGGGGTGATCGTGCCGTCGCTCAAGCTCAACGCGAGTTTCGCCGGGGCGATGCCCAAGGCAGGGCATGTGGCGTTCGTATCCCAGTCGGGAGCGCTGTGTACCTCGGTCTTGGATTGGGCACTCGAGCGGGAGATCGGCTTCTCCTACTTCGTCTCCGTAGGCAACATGCTCGATGTGGATTTCGGAGATCTCATCGATTACTTCGGCGAGGATCCAGCTACCCAATCCATGATCCTGTACATGGAGTCGGTCTCCGAGCGGCGCGAGTTCATGTCCGCTGCTCGAGCGTTCGCCAAGGAGAAGCCTGTCGTCGCCTACAAATCGGGCCGATTCGCTGAGTCAGCCAAGGCCGCGGCCAGTCATACAGGGGCGCTGGCCGGTGAGGACGCTGTCTATGATGCTGCGCTCCAGCGTGCGGGGATCGTGCGGGTGTTCGAGATCGACGATGTGTTCGACTCCGCAGAGCTCCTGGCCCGCGTACGTCCCCCGACCGGAGCGAAGCTGGCCATCGTCACCAACGCAGGTGGGCCAGGCGTCATGGCCACCGACGCGCTGCTGGCCCGGGAGGGGAGCCTGGCCACGCTGTCGGAGGAGACGCTCAGAGATCTCAACGCGCTTCTACCACCGTTCTGGTCACGAGGCAACCCCGTGGACGTCCTTGGTGATGCCGGACCTGAGCGCTTCGCCAAGGCCACGGAACTGGTGCTCAAGGACGAGGGCGTGGATGCCGTGCTGATCATCCTGACCCCCCAGGCCATGACCGATCCTACGGCGACGGCGCGGGAGATCGGCCGCATCGCTGCGGAGGGACACAAGCCCCTGCTCGCCGCATGGATGGGTGGGCGCACGGTGAGTGAGGGGGGGGAGGTGCTCACGGAAGCCAACGTCCCCACGTACACCACCCCTGAGCAGGCAGTCCGTGCCTTCATGCATCTGGTGCACTACGCGCGCAACCTGGACATCCTGTACGAGACGCCTCGGGACATCCCGGTACGCTTCGAGCTTGACCGGGAGAAGATCAAGGAGCGTTTCGACGCGGTGTTCTCGGACACGGCACGCACGACCCTCTCCGAAGGGACCTCAAAGGAGCTGTTGGACGCCTACGGCATCCCGACGACCCTCCTTCAGGAGGCAACTTCTGCCGACGAGGCGGTGAAGATCGCTGAAGAGATCGGCTACCCGGTGGTGCTCAAGGTTCACTCGCCGGACATCACGCATAAGACGGATGTGGGGGGGGTTGTGCTCGATCTTGAGGATGCCGCCGCTGTGTGCGCGGCCTTCGAACGGATCGTGTCCTCGGCGCGCGAAGCGGAGCCCGAGGCGGATGTTCAGGGCGTCACCGTGCAACGCATGATCAAGGCTCGGCACGGCTTCGAGCTGATCCTGGGCGCCAAGCATGATCCGGCCTTCGGCGCCGTCATCATGGTCGGCACGGGAGGTACCGCGGCTGAGGTGTTCAGAGATCGCGCCTTGGCGCTCCCGCCGCTCAACGAACGTCTGGCGCGGCGCATGCTTGAGTCGTTGCGTTCCTGGAGGCTCCTCACAGGTTTCCGGGGTCGTCCGGCTGTCGATCTGGACAAGCTGCTTGAGGTGATCATGCGCTTCTCTTACCTGGTGGCTGACTATCCCGAGATCGCGGAATTGGACATCAACCCCTTGCTGGCGACGCCCGACGAGGCTATAGCGCTCGATGCACGGATCGTCATCGAGCCCGACCGTGTGGGCGAAAGAAGGCTTCCGTACGGTCGCTACGACCACCTGGCCATTCGTCCTTACCCTTACGAGTACGTCCGCAAGACCAAGATGGAGGATGGGACTCCGGTTGTGCTTCGACCCATCCGTCCCGAGGACGAGCCTCGGTGGCACGAGATGCTGCGTGTCTCCTCGCGGGAGTCGATCCGCTTCCGTTTCAGGTACATCTTCAAGGAGAGCACGCACGAGATGGCCACCCGCTACTGCTTTACGGACTACGACCGAGAACTGGCCATCGTAGCCGAGATCGAGGCGGACGGGGAACGCAAGCTGGCCGGTGTGGGACGTCTCGTCGCCGGGGCCGACCGGGAGACGGCGGAGTACGCAGTGTTCGTCGCCGACCCTTGGCAGGACAAGGGCCTGGGGGGCCAGCTCACGGACTACTGCCTGGAGATCGCACGTGGCTGGGGCGTCCTGCACGTACAGGCGGAGACAACTCCTGACAACACGCGTATGATCACGATTTTCCGCAACCGTGGCTTCAAGATCGAGAGCCGCTTCGAGGAGGGTGTGGTGCTCGCCCACAAGGAACTCGCGGCGTAGCCATCCCGGATCGGATACGTTGGGTGGGGGGGTGTGGGGCGGCGGGTGGAGGACCCGCTGCGACGAGGTCGAAGTGGGCATACGGCATCTGCAGCAAGGATTCCGACCTAGGAGCGTAGGGGTCGTGTCGCAAGGTCCTGGACAGCTTGGCCGGCGAGCGCTGCGGAACATCCTGGAACACGGATTCGCTGGCGAGGTGCTCCACGTGGGAGCGCGGGGCTCGGCTGTGAGCGGCGTCCGCTCGGTGGCCTCGATGGAGGAACTTCCCTCGGGTCTGGACCTGGTCCTGGTGGATACCCCCCCGGAGTGCATCGAACGGGCCTTGAGGGTGTGTGCTCTGTCGGCGGCGTCCGCTGTCATCGTGCTCTCGCGGACTGCGGAGTCCGATGTGATACGTACGCTGAGTCGAGAGTTCCCACGCACGCGCTTCATCGGTCCGGGTTCCCACGGGCTGATCATCCCTGGGCTTCGGCTCAACGCCAGCCTGACTGCTGGCATGCCGCTGCAGGGTGGTCTGGCCGTGGTCTCCTCGGCGCCGGAGTTGTGGGGCAAGCTCCTTTGCCATGCGAAGGCTTCCGGGTTTGGTCTCAGCCACCTGATCTGCGTTGGCGGGCAGTCCGACGTGGATCTGGCAGATGTCATCGATTACTTGCGAGGACGTGGGCGTGTGCGTGCGCTCTTGGTCCACGTGGACAGCATGCCCCCAGCCGATGCGTTCCTTCCTGCGGTGTGGGCCTTCGCCCGCGATCGTCCTCTGATCACCTGGAAGTCAGGTTCGGCGTGGGAGAGAGTCGTGTTCTCCTCCGCGATGCGCCGTGCGGCTGCGGTGCCGCTGGAGGACATGGAGCATCTTGGAGGCCTTGTCGAGCTCCTCGCCCGACTCGAACGCGTGCCTCTTGGCGGGCGTATCTGCGTGTTGGTGCCGCCTGGACCAGAGGAGGAAGCTCGTGGCGATGCCGAGCTCTCCGTCGCGACGCGTGTCGGCCTGCGTGCGTGGGGCTGCACACTGCGGCCTGGAGAGGTGCGCTGTCCGGGACTGGGGGACCGTGAGACGCTTCTGGAGGTGTCGGGAGCGCTGCTGCGTGACCCGGGCGTCCACATGTTGGCGATGAGGGTTCCGGGCGAGGCCGACGGGAGGCTGGCCGCTGCGCTGGGCGTGAAGGCTGCCAGACGCGGCAGGGTCCTGGCCGGGGTGAGCGGCGACCCAGCGAGCGCGGCGGCGGTGCGCGGTGCGGGCCTCCCGGTCTACACGAGCTTGGCCGATGCAGTCCGTGCGTTGGGTTATCTGGCCGACTACGTGCGGAACCTGGAGGACCTGCATCGCCCCTGGGGCCCCTTGCCTGAGCGCCCTGCAGCGGGCGCCTCCTACGCGCTTCCGTGCGGCGATATTGAAGGATTTCCGCTCGAGGATGTGCTCCGCCGCTGGGGGATCGTGGTAGCTGGACATGCGCCTAGGTCCGGAGCTCACACGTTCTCTGTAGAACTCCGCCACCATCCGGAGTTCGGGAGGATCATCCTCGCTCGCACCCTTGACGGCCGGCGTTGCCCCCCCGTGGTGGGGCTGCCTCCGCTGACCGGGCCTGCAGCTCGTTCGCTGCTGGCCGAACTGCCGGGGGATCTCCCGTCACGCGTAGTGGAGCAGATGGTAATCTTGCTGCTGCGGCTCTCGCGCCTCGCCTTCGACGTCCCTGCACTTGTGGAACTCAAACTCGAGCGTGTGGCGGCTACAGTCGAGGGCGCCGTGGCTCTTGGGGCCCGCGCGCGTGTCGACGCTGCAGCTCTCGGCCCTCATCTCTGCCTCTGTCCCTACCCAGAAGAACGTACGCAGACCGTCCAAATCAAGGATGGGACACGTGTTACGTTGCGCCCTGTTCGGCCCGACGACGGGCCCCGTTGGCGCCGCATGCTCGCCCGGTCCTCACCCGACTCCCTCCGCTTGCGTTACCACTCGGTGCACCATGAGGCCTCGAGGCGAATGGCGCTTCGACATTGCTGCATTGACTACCGCCGTGAGTGGGTCGTGGTGGCCGAGGTGGGGAGTTCGGGGTTGCGCACCATGGTGGGCGAAGGCGAGCTGTTCACGGATCCAGACCGGGAACTGGCCGAGTTCGCTGTGTTCGTCAGCGACCCCTGGCAGGGCAGGGGGTTGGGTGGGCACTTGACCGACCTCATGGTACAGAGGGCCGTGGAGCTGGGCTCGCGGCGGGTCGCGTGCGAGATGACCCCAGACAATGTGCGTATGATGCGGCTACTCAAGCGACGAGGTTTTGACATCCGGATTGTGGTCGAGGATGGGGTGGCCTTTGCCGAGAGGCGGCTGCGGTGAGCCAGCGCGCAACAGCAGAACGGCTCATCGATGGGTTCGCCGCCGGCTGCGCCTCGGGATGGTCACTGGTTCCTGCCTCCGCACGGGGTTCAGGAAGACAAGAGCCAGCACCAGGCCCACTGAGGCCAATCCCATGATCGGCGGGAAGACGGACACATAGCTCTGTGTCAGATCCCTGAGAAGCCCTGAGAGAACCATCCCCAGGATTGCACCCGATCCGTAGCCTGTGTACACCCAGCCGTAGTTGATCCCGTAGTGTTTGGTTCCGAAGAAGGTGGCGGTGGCTGTGGGGGCGATGGCGAGCCATCCGCCCAAATTGAGCCATAGGACACAGAAACCCACAAAGTAGACTGGGGCGTTGCCCTCGCCCCACAGGGCAAGCAGCGCCGAGGCGAGGACGATCGAACTGAAGGAGAGCGTCGCGGTGGACTTCGGGGTGAGGCGATCTGTGAGCCACCCGAACAGTGGCCGCCCACCCGCATTGAACAGTGCGAACACCGAGACGGCAAGCGCCGCGGGAGCATCGGCGAGGTTCGCCACTTCCTGACCGAAGGGGGCCGCGATCCCGATCGCCATCAGCCCTGAGAGACACCCGACGGTGAAGCAGCCCCACAGGGCGTAGAAGGACTTTGAGCGCAACATCTCCGCCGGTGTGAGTTCTACGGCTGCCTCCAACTGCGCGGGGGAGGGTGCCCAGCCGCTTGGGCGCCAGCCCGCGGGGGGCACCCGCAATGGCAGGGAGAGGACGAGGAGAAGCACCAGGAATGCGCCGCCGAACACGGAGAACGTGGGAAGCGGGCCCAGCGCGCGAATCCCGAGGCTGAGCAGTGGAGCCATGACCAGTGCCGACAGGCCAAAGCCCATCAGTGTCAGCCCCACAGCCAGTCCCTTTCTATCAGGGAACCACTTCGCGGCGACGGAGATGGGACAACCGTAGAGCACCCCCCCCCCGGCGCCGCCCAGCACACCATAGAGGACGGTGAGGACACCCACGTTGGGGGAGAGCCCTGCGAGGAGCCAGCCAGCGCCCACCAACGCTGCGCCGACGAGTCCGGCGCGCCGAGGACCCCACCGGTCCAGGCTGCGCCCGGCGGCGACCATGCCCACGCTGAACACGGCCAAGAAGACCATGAACGGGAGGCCGCTTTCGGTGGCGCCGATGCCCCAGAGGCGTTCCAGGGGCCTGCGGAACACACTGAAGGCGTAGACCGCGCCCAGGCACATGTTGATGAGTGTCCCTAGACTGACGTACAGCCATCGCCCGCGCTCTGCAGGAAGCCCCAACACCCTCAGTTCTGCCATACTGCACCCCTCTCGTTCACGGAAAGGGGGCGGACTGCTGTCCGCCCCCTCTGTCTCTGATGGTCTCCTCTGCTTCGGGCTCGTCTTATGACTTGTAGCCGACGGCCTGCTTGAGCTCTTCCACCGACTCGGGGTTTCGCAGCGTGGCCACGTCCCCCACTGGCTCGCCGCGTACCAGCGCCTTGAGAACGCGACGCATGATCTTACCGGAGCGGGTCTTGGGCACGTCGTCGACGAAGTAGATCTCCGCCGGTCGGGCTGTGGGCCCGATGTGCTGGTCGACCGTCTTGATGAGTTCCTTCTTCAGCCCGTCGGAAGGCTGCGCACCCTTCTTCAGGAGCAGGAAGGCGATGGGCACTTCTCCCTTCACCTCATCGGGGCGCGACACCACCGCGACCTCAGAGACGAGTGCGTGCTGGGTCAGCGCGTCCTCGACCTCGGCAGTGGCCAGTCGGTGGCCGGCGACGTTCATCACATCGTCGACGCGCCCGGTGATGCGGATGTTGCCCATCTCATCCATGCGTGCACCGTCGCGGGTGAAGTAGAGGCCCGGACCGTACTCGGAGAAGTAGGTCCCGCGATACTTCTCTACATCACCGTACAGCCCGCGGAGCAGTCCCGGCGGGAAGGGAGGCTGTAACACGAGGTAGCCACCTTCGCCGCGCGCGACCTCATTGCCGCCGGCGTCGACGATCGCGGCGCGGATGCCGGGGAACGGCCTTCCGGCCACGGTCGGGATGAACGGACCCATCCCCGGAAGCGCTTGGACGCACGTGGCGCCGGTCTCCGTCTGCCACCAGGTGTCCACGATCGGGCAACGACCTCCACCGATATGGTTGAAGTACCAGAGCCAGGCCTCTTCGTTGATCGGCTCTCCCACGGTGCCCAGCACACGCAGCGTCGACAGGTTGTACTTCTCCGGCCACTCCTCTCCCCACTTGACGTGCATACGGATCGCGGTGGGCGCGGTGTAGTACACGGTCACTTTGTGCTTCTCGATGACCTGCCACATGCGGCCGAAGTCCGGGTAGTCCGGCGTACCTTCGTAGACGAGCGTCGTCACGCCGTTCATGAGGGGGCCGTAGTTGATGTACGTGTGGCCTGTGATCCAGCCCACATCGGCCGTGCACCAGTGGATGTCATTCTCGTGGAGGTTGAAGTCCCACTTGGAGGTGGCGTACGCGTGGACGGCATAGCCGCCAGTCGTGTGCATTACGCCTTTGGGCTTCCCCGTTGTCCCAGATGTGTACAGGATGAATGCCAGGTCCTCGGCGTCCATGGGTTCGGGTGGACAGGTCTCCGACGCACCCTTGACGGCCTCGTGATACCAGACGTCACGGCCCGACTCCATGGGAACGTCGGATCCGGAGCGCTTCACGACGAGTACCTTCTGCACCTGTGTCCCTGCAAGAGCTCTGTCCGCATTGGGCTTGAGGGGGATCGGCTTGCCTCGACGGTAATATCCATCGGCGGTGATGAGCACCTTCGCGCCGCAGTCGAGCATTCGGTCGCGCAGGGCCTCTGCTGAGAAGGCGGAGAACACGACCGAGTGCACGGCCCCGATGCGTACCACAGCCTGCATGGCGATGATGGCCTCAGGGACCATTGGGAGGTAGATGCCGACGCGATCTCCCTTGGCGACCCCCATCTGCTTGAGGGCATTGGCCAGCTTGCTCACCTCGGCGAGCAGCTCCTTGTACGTCAGCACGCGCCCTTCCTCGTCAGCCGGCTCCGGCTCCCAGATGAGCGCGATCTTGTCACCCTTGCCCGCTTTCACGTGCCGATCGATCGAGTTGTGTGATAGGTTGAGCTTTCCCCCGGAGAACCACTTGAACTCGTAGGGGGCATCCTCGTAAACCTTGCTCCATCGCTCGAACCAGTCGAGCTCCTCTGCGCGCTCGGCCCAGAAGCTCTCCGGATCTGCGGCCGCCTTCTCGTAGACAGCTGGGTCCGACACCCACGCCCGGGCTTTGGCCGTCTCGTTGGGCCAGTACCAATTCGTCCTCTCTGGATCAGGCTGTACCCACTTCTCACCCTTGGACACCGTAGGCACTCCTCCTTTCGCGTATTGCGGGTCCGATATGCAACGCCGGCATGATAACCCAAAGCCCACGTTGTTTCCCAACCGTCTCCATGTGTGGTAGCATTGCTTCACGCTATGCTGACCGGAGGACGCGAGCCATGAAGAAGACCTTTCGATTGCTGCGCGATATGCTCGTCTCCGGCCTGCTCGTCATCCTCCCCGTGGGGCTGACACTGTACGTCCTGTGGCTCATCTTTCGTATGCTGAACGCACTACTGGGCCCGCAGACGGCGCTGTCGCAGTTTCTGACGCGGGTCTTCGGCCGGTACATCCCTGGGACCGAGATCCTGATCATCCTGGCGGTCATCATCCTCGTGGGTGCCGTGGCGCGCTACTGGCTCGGCAGACGCATCGTGACCCTTCTTGAACAAGGTGTGCTGGCGCTGCCGGGGCTTCGCAAGGTCTACTGGGCTTCACGGCAGCTTGCGCACGCGTTGCTCAAGCGCGAGATCATCCCTGGACAACACAAGCGCCTGGTCCTGGTGGAGTTCCCGAAGGCTGGGTCGTATGTTATAGGGGTCCTGACAAGCGACGAACTGGCGGGACTGGACCAGGTGTTCGGGGCAGAAGTGGTCTCCGTGTACATCCCTACAGCGCCGAACCCCCTCTCGGGTTGGGTGTTGTTCTTGCCGCGGGAGAAGGTGATCCCGTTGGACCTCACCATGGACGAGGGGTTCAGCCTGGTGCTGTCGGGCGGTGTGGTCGTCCCGCAGCGGCTCCAGAAGAAGGAGGTAGTAGATGCCGATCAGGCGCGATGACCGCGGTCGGTACGTTGAGGTGGAGCTCGGCCGCGTCGAGGAATCCCTCTGGCTGCGGTGCACCGAGTGCGGCGAGCTCGTGTTTCGACGCAAGCTCAGGGAGACGAACCACATATGCCCGCGCTGCGGGGCCTATTTCTTCCTCACAGCGCAAGAACGTATCGCCTCCCTGTGCGACGAGGGTTCGTTTCAGCCCCTCACGGTAGGGCACAGTTCATCCGATCCTCTGGGATTCGTCGATCGCCGCCCGTACGAGGAGCGGCTCGCCGAGGCCCAGAGCCTGACGGGACTACGCGACGCGGTGATGGTGGGACGCGCGCGGGTGTCCGGCCATCCGGTGATGCTCGCGGTGATGGATTTCCGCTTCATCGGAGGGAGCATGGGGTGGGTGGTGGGAGAGGAGATCGCTACGGCGATCGAAGGGGCTGCTGAAGGGAAGAACCCGTTCGTGCTCGTCGTCGCCTCTGGGGGCGCGCGCGTGCAGGAGGGGACCGTGTCGCTCATGCAGATGGCCAAGACCGTGGCTGCCCGGAGTTTGCTCGCCGAGGCGGGCATCCCGTTCATCGCCGTGCTGACGTACCCCTCGACGGGAGGTATGCTGGCTTCGGTGGCGAGCCTCGCGGATGTGACTGTCGCGGAACAGGGTGCCATGATCGGATTCGCCGGACCGCGGGTGATCGAGCAGACGACAGGAGAGCGCCTGCCGGCGGGGTTTCAGACGGCGAAGTTCGCCCTTGAGCACGGCATTGTCGATCAGGTGGTCACCCGTGAGGCTCTGCACGACGAACTTGGCCGCGTGCTGGGGGTACTGACGGAGGGCGGACATGCCGAGTGAGGAACCGATCCGGGTCTTGGAGGCCAAGGTCGCCGAGCTGCGTCAGATGGTCGTCGATGGAGAACTGGACCTGAAAGAAGAACTCGAGCTTCTGGAGCGCAAACTCCACGGACTCAAGGAGAAGCGCTACGCCAGCCTATCGGATTGGGATCGCGTCGCGCTGGCGCGCCACACCGATCGGCCTCGGGGCCTGAGGCTGGTCGAAGCGGTCACCGAGTCGTTCTACGAACTGCGCGGGGACCGTGCGATCGGTGACGACCCGGCGCTCCGGGGAGGCCTGGCACGGCTCGGGGGGCACCGAGCGGTGTTGCTCTTCCACCACCGTGGGGCGACTGCCGAGGAGCAGCGGACGTGCAGGTCGGGCATGGCAAAACCTCAGGGGTACCGAAAGGCGCTCCGCCTGATGGACATCGCCGACCGCCTGCGCCTCCCCCTTGTGACCCTGGTGGACACCCCGGGCGCCTACCCGGGTGTGGAGGCAGAAGAGCAGAATATCGCCGGCGCCATCGCGGCGTGTATCGCGCGGATGCTGAGCATGCGCGTGCCTACGATCTCGGTCATCCACGGGGAGGGTGGCTCGGGCGGCGCCATCGCGCTGGCTGTGGCCGACCGGGTGATCATGCTGGAGAACGCCACCTACTCGGTGATCTCCCCCGAAGGCGCGGCCGCCATCCTCTGGAAGGATGCCGGTGCAGCGCCTGAGGCGGCTGGTGCGCTGCGGATCACCGCACCTCGGCTCCTAGAGCTGGCGATTGCCGACGAGGTGGTCCCCGAACCACTCGGTGGTGCGCATAACGATCCTGCAGCGACCGCGGACGCCTTGCAGGCTGTTATCGTGCGACATCTGGGCGAGCTACACGTCCGGTCGCTGGACGAACGGATGGCGATGAGGTACAAACGGTATCGACATGCGGGAGGCTCCCGTTCGAACCCCGACCAGGGCTGACCCGTGTCGGTCCTGCAAGCTCGGGTGTTCGTATGTCTTCCAGGGCGTGAGCAAGGAGGCCCAGCGTGATCTGAGGGCGGTCATGCGCCCCATGGACCTCCAAGCGGGCGAGACCGTGTTCCATGAGGGGATGCCAGCTTTCGGTCTGTACATCGTCTGTGACGGCAAGATCAAGATCGCCAAGCACACACGTGCAGGCCACTCTCAGATCCTCAAACTGCTTGGCCCTGGTGAGATCCTGGGGGAGAAGACCCTGTTCGACAAGGAAACCTACACTTGCTACGCACGGACGCTGGAGCGGTCGAAACTTATGTTCATCCCCAAGGAGGACTTCCTCGAGTTCGTGCGCCGTCATCCCGACGTGGCGCTGCGGCTGGTGGAGAAGCTCGCGCGTGAGGTGAAGGTCTTCGGCGACAAGCTCGTCGAGATCACCTCCCGCTCGGCCAAGGAGCGCGTGGCACGCGTGCTGCTGGAGCTGGCACGCGCCTTTGGGCGCGAGGTGCCCGAAGGCCTGGACATCGGCGTGGAACTGCCGCGCGCGGAGTTGGCAGAGATGGCTGGAGTGTCCACGGAGACAGCGATCCGCGTCCTCAGCGACCTGCGTGAGCGGGAGATCCTCGAGCTGGAGGGACAGCGGATCGTGATCCGAAAGCGTGAGCACCTGCACAGCTTGGCACATCGGTTTCGAACCTTCCTTAGGGAAAACCTGGCCTGATGCGCCGAGTCCTGATCGGCATGGGGAACCCCCTGGGGCTTGATGACGCTGTCGGCCTCCACGTCGCCGAGCAACTGGCTGGGTCCGACTGGACGTGTTGGACTGCTGGAACGGCGCTGGAGAACGTCATCGGCGCCGTGAAGCGACTGGAGCCCGATCTCGTAGTTGTCGTGGATGCGGCCGACATGGGTCTCGCCCCGGGCTCTTTTCGCAGGCTTCCTCTTCCCTCCATACCCGTGATGCTCGGCACCACACACGGTCTTCCGCTTACCTTGCTCGTTCCCTTGCTCCAAGAGGCCGCGGAAGAGCTCGTCGTGGTAGGCGTTCAGCCGGGCAAATTGGGCACAGGCGAAGGCCTCTCCGCGGAGGCGGCAGGTGCCGTGCGTTACCTTGTCAGGCTGCTCACGAACTTCGATCTCGCGGCCATCCCCGGCCTGGATTGAGCCCGCCTCAGAGCACCTCGGCTTCGAGGAAGTCCGCTACTATGTCTGGGTCGGGAGGCAACACAGGCACGCCGTCGGGGACTCGGGGCGAGCCTGAGGCCACGACGGCCAGCACAGGTATGCGGCCAGCGAGGGGTTCGCCGGAGCTGTACACCTCGATCTTGGGCAGATCGGCGTCCTTGAACCCCTCGAGCAGGATGAGGTCGAGGTCGCTGAAGTGGCGTGCGAGCACCATGTCGACGGGCTCTCCCGGGTGGTCCCAGAGCAACGCGCCTCGGACGTCGGAATAGACGAGCGTGCGCTTGGCTCCCGCCTTGGCCAGGAGGTACGAGTCCTTACCAGGCGTGTCCAGCTCGACATCGGGCGCCACGTGCTTCACGCAGCCTACACGGTAATCGCGTGCCGTGAGTGCTGGGATGAGGCGGGTGAGGAAGGTCGTCTTGCCCGCGTCGTGGTGTCCGATGATCGCGATCGCTTTCACAGTCATCATCCGCCTATGAGGTCTCCTAGACCCAGCTCCCGAAGCTTGTGCGCTGTCGGGCCGTCTCCTTCCCAACCGCGAAGGGCCCGATAGCGCTCGAGTTCCTGAGCGAAGGCCGCCCGGTCGATGGGGCGCCCTGCGGAAGCTCCAGCGGGCAGGGCCTCGTGGAACCGCTGAGGCAGGCCGTCATCCGCTGCAGTGCGACCGCATCGAGAGGCGAACAGCCGCAGAAGCGCGTAGTTACGTGCTCCGATAGCGAGCATGTCGTCGACCGTGATCTGCTGGCCTGTGGCCGCGCCGACGAGTTGGCGAATGGTGGGGTAGTTGTAGTGCGATCCGGACATGCTGGTGGTGAAGACGCACATGACGAGGGAGTTGGTGAACGACCGAAGGTTCTCGTAGAGCAACGTGATGTCCGCCTTGCCCTCCACGGCGAACCGGTCCACGGGCTCGGTCACACCGAGCTCGGGCGTGGCGTCCGGCGATGCGAGGAGGGTGTCATGGGTGCCTTCCATGTGGTTCGCCCCCCGCGGGGTAGTGGCATAGGAGATGCCCAGACCCACTTTGC
>PWTC01000102.1 GCA_003563005.1 Candidatus Acetothermia bacterium | reverse complement strand
CTGAGCACCGCCTCCAAGCGGCAGTTCGCGCAGGTCATAACCGAGGTGCGCACCAGCGAACACGATCAAGGGCATCCGCGCACGCTACGACGTGCGGGGTCGGCGGTCCAGGGGGAGAACGCCCTAATTCCGTGTGCCCGACGGCGCGCCGCATGCACGCGCGGAAGTGCGCCAGTTCAAGGGGAGGTCATCGCGAACCAGAGCACGATGAGCGCGACCATGGAGGTAACTAGGAGGATGGATCCGACTGGTCCCAGCCGCCACCGTTGGACATCGGCCAGCCGCTCGGTCGGGGACGGGCAGCCCTCGCTGATGCAGCGGGCAACCTCCTGCCGGATCAAGGCCTCCACCGCCCGCCCCGCACCTGACACAGCCTGTTCTCCGACGAACACCGCCGGCACGTGCTCCGTCTCAAGCCCGTAGGCGTGTGCCAGGTCTGCCATCAGCTGGCGAGCGTAAGGGTCACGACCGATCTCGTGCCGGATGATGTCGAGTTCCGGGTGTTCCGCGAGCAGTTCCTCGAGAAATCGGCTCATCGCAACGCACTCAGGGCATCCCTCGGCCCAGAAATAGTGCAGTTCCACCGAGACTGCCCCGCAGGTCAGCCCCGCGGACAGCACGACCGCCAGCACCATGAACGCCCTCATACGTTCAAGGGTAGCCACGTTTGAGCCGACCGCAAGGTGCTGGCGTCCCGGGTAGAATGGGAGTATGAGTACCGTCCGCGCGCCAGAACGCTTCCGGATCACGACCGAGCTCCGCCCTCAGGGGGATCAGCCGAAGGCGATCGCTGCGTTGACGGAGGGCATTGAGCAGGGGCTGCAGCGCCAGACGCTGCTTGGTGCGACCGGTACCGGGAAGACGTTCACCATGGCGCACGTGATCCAGAACGTACAGCGCCCGACGCTCGTGGTGGCCCACAACAAGACGCTGACCGCCCAGCTCTACGGGGAGATGCGCGAGCTCTTCTCCGAGAACGCGGTCCACTACTTCGTCTCGTACTACGACTACTACCAACCCGAGGCGTACATTCCCCAGTCGGACACATACATCGAGAAGGACGCACAGATCAACGAGGAGATCGACCGCCTCCGACACGCTGCCACCTCCTCGCTCCTGTCACGGAGGGACGTCATCGTCGTCGCCTCAGTCTCGTGCATCTACGGACTGGGCTCGCCATCCGATTATGCCTCCCTCACGCTCGTCCTACGCGAGGGAGAGGAGCACGACGTGGACAGTGTGCTGCGCCAGCTGGTGCAGCTCCAGTACCGTCGCAACGAGATCGCATTCGAGAGAGGTTCGTTCCGACTGCGCGGCGACATCCTGGAGATCATCCCCGCCTCGCAAGAGGTCGGTTGGCGCGTGGAATGGTACGGCGATGTGGTGGAGCGGATCTCGACGATCGACCCGCTGACCGGGGAGGCCCTCACGCGCCACCGCAGCGCCTCCATCCCCCCGGCGACCCACTTCGTGACGCCCCAGGAACGCCTCAAGCGTGCGATCGCCTCCATCGAGGAGGAGCTCGACACACGCCTCGAGCACCTGCAGCGCTCAGGGCGGCTGCTCGAGGCTCAGCGCCTCGAGCAGCGCACGCAGTTCGACCTGGAGATGCTTCGTGAGATGGGCTACTGCCCAGGGATCGAGAACTACTCCCGTCATCTCGACGGCCGTGCCCCTGGCGAGCCGCCCTGGACGCTGCTCGATTACTTCCCGCCGGGATTCCTGGTCGTCATCGACGAATCCCACCAGACGGTTCCCCAGCTCCACGCCATGTACCACGGGGATCGATCACGAAAGGAAACACTCGTCGAATACGGCTTCCGGCTTCCGTCGGCCCTTGACAACCGCCCGCTTACCTTCGAGGAGATCGAGGGCAGATTGCCCCAGGTCATCTTCACCTCAGCGACGCCCGGCCCCTACGAACGACGGGTCTCGGAGCGCGTCGCGGAGCAGATCATCCGTCCCACCGGCCTCGTGGACCCCTTGCTCGAGGTGCGTCCTGTCGATGGGCAGGTGGATCACCTCCTCGGGCAACTGCGCAAGGTCGCCGAGCGTGGTGAGCGGGCGCTCGCCACCACCCTGACGAAGCGCATGGCCGAGGATCTGACGGACTACCTCATGGAGCTCGGTCTCCGCACACGGTATCTGCACTCGGAGATCGACACCCTAGAGCGGGTGGACATCTTGCGAGAGTTACGCCTCGGGAAGTTCGACGTCCTCGTGGGAGTGAACCTGCTCCGTGAGGGCCTCGATCTGCCTGAGGTCTCCCTGGTGGCGATCTTGGACGCGGACAAGGAAGGGTTCCTGAGGTCGAGCACCTCGCTCATCCAGACCATCGGGCGTGCGGCGCGCAACGTGCGGGGCAAGGTCATCCTGTACGCGGACACCGTGACCGGTGCCATTCAGGCCGCCCTCGACGAGACGAACCGCCGCCGCCAGTTGCAGCTCGACCACAACCGGCGGCACGGGGTGACCCCACGCAGCATCGAAAAGGCTGTGCGGGATTACTTCGCCGATGTGCGACCTCCGGAGGAGCCCCTGGACCTTCCTAAGGACCCTCAGCGGATGACGCGCGAAGAACTCCTGGAACTGGTGCGCGATCTCGAGGGCAAGATGCGGGCCGCGGCCGAGCGGCTCGAGTTCGAGCTGGCCGCGGCGCTGCGAGACCGGATCCGCGAACTGCGCCGACTCATGTGAGCCTGGATCCATCAGGTCTCCTGCCAGGACCAAGCCAAGGCGGCCTCTCGGCGAGTACACTGTCTGGGTTGCGGACGGGATAGCGCGGACATCTCCCGCGAAGTGGTACGCGGAGACCCTCCGCTGCGCCAGAACGGATCATGACAAGGAGACGAGCCGCAAGGGACACACGGCAACCGTGCACTAGGCGCGGGAAGGAGACCCTCGAGGCTCTGCTCGGCTGTGCGGGCGAAGTGTTCGCCGAGCGAGGCTACGAGGCCGCGTCCGTGTCGGCCATCTGCCGCCGGGCGGGCGTCGCTCAAGGCACGTTCTACATGTACTTCTCCAGCAAGGAGGACGTGTATGTTCGTCTTGTAGCACAACTGCAGCGGCAGATCATCGCGGAGGTACGGTGCTCCTCAGAGCAGGAGACCGATCCCGAAGCACGGCTTGTTAGCGCCGTTGCCCGCTTGCTCAGCTTCCTCTCCGAAAACAGAAACTTGTTCCAGCTATTCCGTGAGGCCGAGTTCATCCGACCCGAGATCCCCAAGAGGTTCTATGCGGCCGTGTGCCAAGAACTCAGCGAGATCCTCCGTTCAGGCATCGCCACTGGGAGCTTCCGCGACATCAACCCCGAGGTGGCTGCCTATGCCATCCTGGGGATGGTGTTCTTCCTTGCACTCCGCTACGCACTCTGGGGGAATGGTGGCGTCCCCTCCAATGTCTGTGCCTTGGCCACTGAGGTCATGATGTCCGGGATCGGCGCAGGGCGACACGAAACCATGCTTTGTGGGAGAGCAGGGGAACCATCATCGACGGCAGGCCCCCCGCTCCAACAGGAGAAGCCAAGGTGCGAGGGGGGCGAGGCGACGCGCCGCGCCCTGCTCGATGCCGCTGAGCGCGCCTTTGGAGAAGCCGGTTTCCACAGAACCTCGGTCGCGATGATCACCTATCTGGCCGGGGTAGGTCAGGGCACCTTCTACCTCTACTTCCCAAGCAAGGTCGCGCTCTTCAACGAGTTGGTGCGCGAGATCGGCCACCAGTTTCGCCACGGCCAAAGCGAGGCGGTGGCCCACTGCAGGGATCGCAGGGAGATCGAGGTGACAGGTTTGAACGCCTTCTTCCGCTGGATCAGAGAGCACCCAGGTGCGTATAGGATCCTACGTGAAGCGGAGTTCGTCGACGATCACGAAGGGAAGCGACACTACCAGCGGCTCGCGGAAGGCTATGCTCGAGGCCTCTCTGCCGGGATGGAGCGGGGAGAGATCCGCCGCTGCGACCCGGAAGCGCTAAGCTACGCCATGCAGGGGATCGCCCACCTCTGCGGGCAACGCTGGGCCCTGTGGGGAGAGCAGAACAGCTCCGTCGGCACCGTACTCCATCGGCTGGCCGACTTCTTGCTCAACGGGTTGAGCAGACGTTGACGGGCCAGGAGACAGCCCGCTCGTCCATCTTATATTCCGTTTCCTGGTCCACACAGGTTGACCCGCGCGCACCGCGCGCGCTAGTATGACGCCTGAGTCATCTGTCATGTGCCCGTCTGTCGGCGCGCATGCCGGGGCGGAGCAGCTTCAGGTGGAGCGAGAGGAGGCTGGATGGCACGAGTGGGCGTTGTGGGCATCGGGCACAGCCGGTTTGGGATCCGCGAGGACGCATCGCTCCGCGAGTTGGCGTTCGAGGCTGTGCGGAGCTGCATAAACGACGCGGACGTCCCCCTTTCCGACGTCCAGTCGATGGTGGTAGCCATCGCTTCTGATGAGCTCAGCTATGCCCTGCAGCCGTCGGCACAGGTGGGCGACTACATCGGCTTCCATCCCAAACCAAGCTTCCGCGCTGAGGCGGCCTGTGCTTCGGGCAGCATGGCGGTGCGAGCGGGATGGATGAACATCGCCTCGGGACTGGCGGATCTCGTGCTCGTGGTCGGTGCTGAGAAGATGACCGAGGCTTCCACTCCTGACGTCACCGAGGTGCTCGGCCGAGCTGGCGACTTTCTCTGGGAACACCCGTTCGGGATGACCTTCCCCGGCTACTACGCCATGATCGCCCGCGCCCATATGGCCAAGTACGGTACCACGGAAGAGCAGCTCGCCGCAGTGGCGGTGAAGAACCACAAGTACGGGGCCCTCAACCCAAATGCGCACATGCGCAAGGAAATCACGCTGGAGAAAGCCATGTCCTCGTTCGTGGTGGCTGACCCGCTGAAGCTCTTCGATTGCTGTCTCGTCTCCGACGGCGCGGCGGCGATCTTGCTGGCCTCGGAAGCGGTGGCCAAGAAGCTGCGCCCCGATCCCGTATGGCTGAGCGGACTGGGATTGGGAACAGGTTCTCTAGCTCTAGCACACCGAGAGGACTTGACGTCGCTCGAGGCGACGGTCGAGGCTGCCGGCCAGGCCTACCGGATGGCCGGCATTGGGCCCGAGGACGTGGATGTGGCCGTGGTACACGATTGTTTCACCATCGCCGAGATTGTGGCCTACGAAGATCTGGGCTTCTGCCCTCGCGGCGAAGGCGGCCCACTGGTCGAGCACGGGGAGACGTGCATCGGAGGTCGTATTCCCGTCAACGTGGACGGCGGACTGAAGTCCAAGGGCCATCCGGTCGGTGCCACCGGCGTGGCCATGGCGGTGGAGATCGTCAAGCAGCTCCGTGGTCAGGCCGAAGAAGGTCGCCAGGTACCGCAGGCCGACGTGGGCCTCTCCCACAACGTGGGCGGCAACGGCCAGCACACGGCCGTCCATATCTTCACCCGGGCATAAAGGAGGGCGCGATGCAGTTCCGCGACTTCAGTCTTCTGGTTCGCGACACCAAGGTTCGGGGATTCGCCGAGGGGCTGGAACGCGGAGAGCTTCGCGCCTCGCGGTGCGTCGGCTGCGGTGCGGTCCACTTCCCCCCACGCAGCGACTGCCCCACATGTTGGTCAGGGGAGTTCACGTGGGAGCCGATCACCGGGACCGGTAGGCTGATCACGTACACGCTGATCAAGGTCCCTCCGCGCCATTTCGCTCCCGATCTGACGCAGCGAGCGCCGTTCTCGACGTATGTGTACGCCCCCACTGCTGTGGGACTGGTCGAAATGGAGGACGGGCTACGGGTCATGGGTTGGGTGTGCGGTGTGGCCGCGCAGAACCTTCATGTCGGCATGGCATTGACGCCGAAGCCGGAGGTCCTGGACGACGGGCGGGCGACGATCGTCCTGAAGAGCGAGGGGTGCTGATCGGTGATGAGCAGCATGAGTAAGGCAGCGTGCATCTCGGGCGTGGGCATGTACATACCCGAGGAACGGATCACCAACGCGCAGCTCGCGCGGATCATGGACTACGACGTGGAGGGATACCTGGCCGACAAGGGAATTGGAGTGCGATTCCGGGCCGCTGAAGATGAAGCCACGTCGGATATGGCGGTGCACGCGGCGCGCGCAGCCCTGCGCCAGGCGGGCCTGACACCCGATGATGTAGATCTCATCATCCTCGCCACCGACACGCCGGATTTCGTCAGCCCACCCACGTCGGCCGTCATCCAGCACAAGCTAGGAGCCAAGAAGGCTGGCGTATTCGACATCAACGCTGCGTGCACCGATGAGACGATCGCCATGGCGATCGGATCGCACTACATCATGCTCGAGCCGGGGATCGAGCACGTGGTCGTCATCGGTGCGTACGGAATGACGAAATGGCTGGACTGGAGACCCTACAGCGAGTCGACGTCGAAGGTGCTGTCCATGCTGTTCAGCGATGGTGCGGGTGCCGTGGTGCTCTCACCGTCTCACGAGGCGGGGTACCTGTCCTCCAAGATGCTCACCGAGGGGAGCTACTGGGATACGTACGGCATCTACCTCGGGACGGCGCAACCCCCGACCGAGGAGATGATCGCCAAGAGACGGCACTGCCTACGGTTCCACGAGAACGGGCATCGGGTGCCGGCCGACTTCAACACAGCACGCTGGCCCGATCTGCTCCGGGACACACTACGGGTAGTTGGGAAGATCCCAGAGGAACTCACGCTGGTGTTGATGAACCAGGTGGATCAAGCTGCCGTGCGTGTCACGCTGGAGGAACTGGGGCTATCCATGGACAGGACACACTGGGTGGCCGACCGGTTCGGGTACGCTGGTTCGGCGTCCGTGTTCATGGCTCTGCACGATGCGCTCGAACAGGGACGTGTCCGGTCAGGCGATTTGGTGGCCTTCTGCACATCTGGAGCGGGGTTCGTGCTGTCCACTGCCCTGTTCCGCTGGGTCTAGGAGGGAACGATGCGACTTACGGGCAAGGTGACGATCATCACCGGGGCAGCGCGAGGGATCGGCCGCGAGACTGCGCACCTGTTCGCCCAGGAGGGGGCGAGCGTGGTCCTGGCCGACGTGGACGCCCAAGCCGGGTCGGTGGCCGCCGACATCGTCGAAGCCGGAGGAAACGCGCAATTCTTCATGGCCGACATCACCGATCGGACGGCGTGCCAGACCGTGATCGCATCCGCCCTGGAGGCGTTCGGCCACGTGGACGTGCTCATCAACAATGCCGGGATCGTACGCGATGCTCAACTGATCAAGCTTTCGGAGGAAGACTTCGACCTAGTGGTGGACGTGAACCTGAAGGGTACGTTCAACATGACCCAGGCGGTGGCCCCGCACATGGTCGAGCGGGGGACCGGATCGGTGATCAACGTGTCGTCTGTCGTCGGTCTGTACGGGAACTTCGGACAGACGAATTACGCCGCGACCAAGGCCGGCGTGATCGGCATGACCAAGGTGTGGGCCAGGGAGCTTGGGAAGAAGGGGATCAACGTCAACGCCGTCGCGCCAGGGTTCATCCAAACAGAGATGACGCAAGGTGTACCCGATAAGGTGCTGGACTTGATGCGGGGGAAGACACCGCTCGGTCGCTTGGGCACGGCCCGCGACGTGGCGAACGCCTTCCTCTTCCTAGCCTCGGATGAGGCTTCGTATATCAACGGGACGGTGCTCAGTGTGGACGGGGGGCTGATCACCTAAGCGTGGCTCAGGAGTGCAGGGGCCGATGAGACATCGCCTAGACGGCAGCGTCGTGGTGATCACCGGGGCCAGCTCGGGGATCGGTGCGGCACTGGCTTGCCGCTGCGCTGAGCAGGGCGCACGCGTCGTGCTCGCGGCGCGGCGCGCAGACAGACTCGCCGGTGTTGCGCGCACATGCACAGGCGAACCGCTGCCGGTGGCCTGCGATGTCACCCTGGCTGCGGATCGTGCGCGTCTGGTGGAAACAGCGCTCGAGCACTACGGACAGATCGACGTGTTGATCAACAACGCTGGGATCGGCCTGTACGCACCGTTCGAGGCGACTGCCGAGACGGATCTTCGAGCGGTGTTCGAGGTGGATTTCTTCGCCGTATTCCTCATGTCCCAGGCCGTGCTGCCATCGATGCGGGCCGTTGGGCGAGGGGCGATCGTCAACGTGGCCTCCACAGGTGGATTGGTTGCGCACACGACGAACGTCTCGGGGTACCTGGCGGCGAAACACGCTGTGGTGGGGATGAGCCGGGGACTCCGTCGGGATCTAGCGGGCACAGGGATCACCGTACAGGTCGTGTGCCCGCACCTGACGAACACGGATTTCTTCGGAGCGGGGATCGGCGCTGACGCGATGCAACCGGTCGTCGAGCCCGTACGAGAGAAGATGGATACGCCCGAGGAAGTGGCAACAGGGACGGTTTCCCAGATCGGTGCGGGTCCGTTCCTCGTCTTCCCGACGCAGCGCGCGCAGGCCGCGTTTGCCCGGTTCCTGGAGGCGTGATGGAACCGACCATGCAAGGGACACCAGCGTTCTTGTGCGAGCGGGCGTTGGTCATCGGCGCTGCATCGGGCATCGGCCGTGCGATCGCCGATATGCTAGCCGAGGGCGGAGTGTCTGTGGCGGTCGCGGATCTGGACACCCAGAAAGCGTCTGACGTCGCCCGGGGAATCTGCCGGCGGGGCGGGCGGGCCGAGGTGTTCGGCGTGGATGTGGCCGACAGCAGCAGTGTCGACGCGATGTTTGGCTCCCTCCGTCACGCCTGGCCGGACCTGGATCTGCTGGTGAACAGCTTCGGCATCCTGGGCGAGACGGGTCCCGTTGAGGAAATCAGTGACGCCGAATGGGCACGCATGGTGGCGGTCAACCTGAGCGGCGTCTTTCACTGCTGTCGCGCTGCCGTTCGCTGGATGAAGGAGAAGGGGAAAGGCCGCATCATCAACTTCAGCTCCGTGGCGGCGCTCACCCCCACCCCCGGAGCGCTCCCCTACAGTACCTGCAAGGCTGGTGTGGTCCAGCTGAGCAAGACGCTGGCGCGCGAGGTGGCCGGTCACAACCTCCGGGTCAACGTGATCGCGCCGGGTTACGTGGACACACCGATGCTGCTGGCGCTTGACCACAACTTCAAGGACCACATCCTCCGCCGTACGCCGCTCAAGCGTTTCGCCCTCCCTGAGGAGATCGCAGGCCTCGTTCGATTCCTCGCCAGCCCAGAGGCCGACTTCTTCACAGGGCAGGTGCTGAGTCCCAACGGTGGCTTGGTGATGTGAACGTGAACCCAACCATACAAGGGGGTGCAGGGTGACGGCACAAGCTCACAACTTGGAAGTCCGAGCGGAGCGCGACGTCCATTGGGTGACAGTGGATCGCCCGGGGGATCGTAATTCGCTTGACTCGCAAACGATCGAAGAGCTGCGGACCCACCTTGCAGAGGCCGCGGAGTCGGGTGCGCGAGCGGTGGTCTACCAGGGAGGCGGCGACACGTACTTCGTCGGCGGCGCGGACGGGGTGGAAATGTACGAGCTAGATCCAGAAGGAGCGAGGTCCTTCTCGCAACGCATCCAGGAGCTGTTCAACCAGATGGAGGCCAGTCCGCTTCTGCTGATCGCGGCGATCGACGGCCTCTGCTTCGGGGGCGGATTGGAGTTCGCCTTGGCGTGCGACCTCCGGGCGGCGAGCACCCGGTCGCGGCTCGGGCTGCCCGAGGTCAAGCTGGGCATCATCCCCGGAGGAGGGGGCACGCAACGGCTCCCGCGGGTGATCGGTCTCGGGCATGCGGCCCAGATGATCCTCGGCGGCAAGCTCTATCCGGCAGACGAAGCACTCGACATGGGACTGGTTCACGCTGTCCTGCCGGCGGAGGACCTCGTGAGATGGGCGACAGAGGCTGCAGCTCGCGCGGCCTCCCTGCCGGCCTTCGCGTTCTCGGCTGCCAAACGGGCGTTGTACGGTTCCATGGGCCTCCCGCTCCACGCGGGATTGGCACTCGAGGCGGAACGCTTCGCCGAGTGCTTCTCCGAGAGCTACTTCGCCGAACGCGTCCGAGAGCAACTGGCAGACGGGCGCCTGGCGACGACCCGTCCGGGGCACCCAGGACCGAAGAGAGGGGAGCATGGCGACGTTTAGGACACACGACGGCCTGGAGCTCTACTATGAGGAACACGGACAAGGCACACCGGTTGTGTTCCTTGGAGGAATCATGATGAACACGGCCAGCTGGGCCCAACACGTCCCGGTTCTGGCACGGCATGTTCGGCTGATCCTCCTTGATCTCCGTGACCAGGGTAGATCCGACAAGATGAGAGCCGATTACCCGCTGGACATACACGTCCCCGATGTCATCGAACTGCTGGACACGATGAACCTGCCGTCGGCCCACCTCATGGGCCTCTCCTACGGAGGCCAGGTTGCCCAGCGCGTCGCCCTAGCCCATCCGGATCGCGTGCATACCTTGATCCTCGCCAACTCCAACCACTACATCCCGAACCATCTGGCAGAGATAGGGCGGGCCTGGGAGGTAGCTGCGGAGATCGGAGATGGAGAAAGGTTCTTCCAACTGGCAGTTCCGTTCATCTACTCACGCGCTTTCTATGAGCAACACCTCGACATGCTCCGACAGCGCCAGGCTATGTTCAAGTCGTTGCTGACGAAGGAGTGGTTCGAGGGGTTTCGGCGGCTCTGTCGTAGTACTGAGGGCGCTGCGCTCACCGAGGAGGAACTGGGCAGGATCGCGATGCCCACTCTCCTCATCGGCGCCGACGAGGACATCATCACACCGCTGCGCCTGATGGAGGAGATGCATCGCGCCATACCCAACTGCGAGTTCATCAGTGTGCCACGTACGGGCCACGGGGCCTTTCTCGAGAGAGTGGCGGAGTTCCTGACGATCGTGCTTGGCTTTCTGGCGAAGCACTCGGAGGCGCCGGTGCACGGCACGTCAGGGTAGAAGGGCGACCACAGGGAGGTGATGCCCAGGGACGAGCAACTCGGCACCAACAGCCGAACGACAACAGAGGACCAAGGAGGTCACATGCGTGTGAAGGGCATCGGTTTTCTTGCAGTCATGCTGGCATTTGGCGTGGCGTTCGTCGCTGCCGCGGGTGAAGGCACGATCAGGCTGGGCGCGGTCAATCCCCTCGGCGACATCACTGGACATCAGGCCACGCGAGCGATGACGCTCGCGGTGGAGGAGATCAACGCAGCCGGCGGGGTGCTCGGCCGGCCACTGGAGCTGTTCGTGATCGACGACGAGATGGACGCAGCCAAGGGCGCGGCCGCCATCGATCGGCTGGCCACTGTGCACGATGTACATGTGTTCATCGGCGGCATGGCCAGCGGTGTCCATGCGGCCCAGGTCCCCAGACTCAAGATCTACGAGAGGCCGACGGTCTGGATCGGCGCGGCTTGGTCGGGCCTCGAGCAGATGCTCGAGGGCGCTGACTGGTACTTCCATGTCCATCCCTGGGACTACCTCCAGACCCTGAGCTACGTCGAGGGCTGGGCAGCGATCGAGGAGCGCCATCCGGAGATCAAGATCGAGAAGGCCTACTGGGCCTACGAAGAGGGGGCCTTCGGTGCCGGCTCGTGGGCAGGCGTCGACATCGCGTTCCCGCACTGGGAGAACATCGGCAGGTCGTTCACCAGCGCAGCGCTCGGCGGCGGTGAGTACCGCGCCCTGCTACGACACGCGGCTCAGCAGAACCCGGACATCTTCATCTGGGTTGGCTACGATGCGGATGCTCTGCCTATCCTGGAGCAGGCACGGGAGGTCGGGTTCACCCCGCCCATCTTCGTCGGCTCCCCTCCGGGCTGGCCGGCCGACTTCGGCAGGTCTCCACTCGCCGAGGGCGTGACGCTCTACGGCATGTGGGCCCCATCGATCAAGGACGTCAGCGAGGTCAGCCAACATTTCTGGGACGCGTACATCGCGCGCTGGAATGAGGAACCGGCGACCTACTTCGCTCCATTGGGCTACACGAACGTGTACGTGGTGGCGGAGGCCATCGAGCGCGCTGGCACGACGGAGCGCGACGCGGTCGTCGCCGCGCTGGCTGAGACCGAGTACGAGTCGCCGATCGGGGAGACGTTGACGTTTACCCCGTCGAACATCATCCAGCACCAGGGCTTCCAGGGACAGAAGATCCTGCAGTGGCAGGACGGGCGGCAAGAGGTGATCTGGCCGTTCGAGTTCGCCACGGCGGAGATCAAGTTCCCGTTCACATGGGGTCGCTGAGCATAGGGCATCCGGAAACGGGTGTTGCGTCGGGCCGGTCCGCCACTGTCGGACCG
>PWTC01000113.1 GCA_003563005.1 Candidatus Acetothermia bacterium | reverse complement strand
TCTGGGCGATCTTCCTGGTGATCCGACTTTCGTTGGCTGAGGCGGCGCTCGTGTTGGATGGCTCCGGAGCGACGGAGGCAGTGGGCAGCTCATGGGAGGCTTCTCGCGGAGCGTTCTGGTCTTTGCTGGGGTTGAGCATTCTTCTTGCGCTCGTAAGCGGCGCAGCTGAACTGCTCGGCCGCATCCCCTCAGTCGGTGTGTACATCAGTCTGGCCGGCTCAGCGTTCATGCTCTACCTGGGAACCGCGGCCCTCGCCCTCGCCTACTTGGGGCTCAGGGGCAACGGATTTGCGGGGGCCGGCGTATCTGGGACGCCACCTCCGCCCACTGACGGCTTCTCGGCGACTGGATCGAGGTGACCGAACGGCACGCCGGTGGATGAACTCCCCCGGCTGTGCTCCGGACGTGTCCTGACAGGCGCGGGCCGGTCTAGGGGGCGTTCCTGAGTTCGCGTAAGGCGCGCCGCATCTCCTCGGCGTTTATGTTGAGTTCGTCGCGTGAGGGAGGTCGACTCCGACCACCGACCAGCCGAAAACCATCGCCTTCGTACCGGGGGAACACATGGAGATGTACGTGGAACACCTCTTGACCCGCGGCCTTTCCGTCGGCGAGGAAGAGGTTCACACCCTCACAGTGCAGGCCGGTTCGCCGCAGGGCGGCCGCGGTACGTTGGGCGACCGTCCACATGTGCTGTCCTGTCGTCTCGTCGAGTTCCGCCAGGAACGCTGCGTGTCTCTTGGGGATGATGAGCGCGTGCCCGGGGGTCACCGGGCGGAGGTCCATGAACCCCAGGATCAGTGCGTCATCGTAGAAGACGCTCGCCGGGCTTTCGCCGGCCACGATGCGGCAGAAGACACAGTCGTCCACGGGTGCGTTCACAGGATCCATGGCAGAGGACTATGCAGAAGGTGATGCCGCGGCGCAAGCGGGGCTACCACAGGGCGCAGGCGGCCTCGATGATGAGCTTGGCGGCACACACCGCGGTCACCCCGGACGGATCGAACGGGGGCGCGAGCTCGACCACGTCGAGCCCGACGACATCGCGGCCCTGCAGTGTACGGAACACCTCGATGAGCTCTCGGTAAGCCAGGCCTCCCGGTTCGGGGTTCGTCACCCCGGGGCACAGTGAGGGATCGAGGCCGTCGAGGTCGATCGTAAGCCAGACAGGCACGCCGGGCTCAAGGCGCGAGGGAAGCTGGGCCACGGAGGCGAACCAGGGTTCGTCCACCTCTCCTCCGTAGAACGAGCGGGCGCCGAGGATCACCAACCGCCCCGTCGTCTCCAAAGAGCGGCGCAGCACGGTGGCATGGGAGAGTTTGGCGCCGTTGTAGGTGTCGCGGAGGTCGGTGTGCGCATCGATGGCCACGAGCTGGAGCGTTCCGCGTACCTCGACGGCCGCGCGCACCGCAGCCAGGGTGATGGTGTGTTCGCCCCCGAGAAGGACCGTCCGCTTCCCTTCACGCAGGAGTTCCGTCACAGTCCTCTGAGCGTTGTTGAGAACGTCCTCGAGCGTGTCCGTGCAATCGAGATCTCCGAGGTCGCACACCGCGAGGCCGGCGAGATCCCGGCGGAAGATGGCCGAATAGGTTTCCACGGAGTCCGAGACGGCGCGGATGGCGGTGGGTGCCTGTGCCGGGCCGCCGCGATAGGAGACGGTCCGCTCGAGCGGGATCCCTAGGATGACGACACGTGCGCGCTCGTAGTCTGTCTCGGCGCCGACGAAGTGCAAGGGGCGCGCGGTCACCGGCGGGCCTGCTCCAAGGCCTGGGCCACGAGCTCCTCGACAAAACGCGGCAGGCACAGCGCGCCGCGGTGGAGCTCAGGGGTGTAGTAGTGGGTGCGGAGGCCACGCTCGATGTAGCGCCCCGCGACTTGGGTGAGTTCTCCCTGTGGGTCGCGCAGTCCGGCGAGCACGTAGGCCCACATCCCTGAGGGGTACAGGGGAACGAAGCCCAGGTACACGTGCACGTGCGGAAGGAGTCGCGCCAGCCTGGTCACCACGCTGCCGAGTTCCTCGGGCCAGAGGTAGGGTGTTCCGGCCTGGAGGGCGATCAGACCGCCGGGTTTGAGGGCCCGCATGCAGCTCCGAAAGAACCCTTCGGCGAACAGCGCTTCTCCAGGGCCGATGGGGTCGGTGGAGTCCACGAGGATCACGTCGAAGGCCTGGGGGTGATCGGGGAGGAACGTCTCGCCCGGCCCGACGTGGATCGCCACCCGCGGGTCGTCCAGGGCTCCCCGATGGACAGCGGGCATGTACGCGCGGCACGCGTCGATCACCTCGCCGTCGATCTCCGCCAGGACCGCTTGGGTGACAGATGGGTGGACCAGCACTTCGCGCAGGGTGCCCCCATCGCCGCCGCCGACGACGAGCACGCGCTCGGGTTGCGGGTGGGTGAGCAGCGCCGGATGTACGAGCATCTCGTGATAAAAAGGCTCGTCCCTCTCGGAGAGCATGAGCTTGCCGTCCAGCGTTAGGACTCGACCGAGATCATCCGTCTCAGCGAGCTCCAGTTCCTGGAAGGCTGTCCTCCGATGGACGAGCCTATCCTTGACCCGAAGGCAATAGCGTATGCCCTCGGTCTGTTGTTCGCACAGCCAGTCGTCGCTGCGTCTACTCCCTTCTGTACTCATAGCTGAATGCCTCGCCTCACCTCCAACACGTCCACACGCTGAGGCTGGAACAGGTCTCGGAGCACCTCCAGGGCTTCGTCCGGCATCGCCTTGTCGCCGCAGGTGAACACGTCCACGGCAGCATAGTCCAACTCTGGCCACGTGTGCACGGAGATGTGCGACTCAGCGATCACGGCGACACCCGAAACACCGTTTGGGTTGAACGTATGGACCTGGATGCTGAGCACGGTAGCATGCGAGCGTTCCACCGCTTCCTTGAGCGCGGACCGCACGGCATCAGGATCGTTGATGTTCCGGGTGCACCCCCACATTTCGACCACGAGCTGCTTGCCGAGTGCTTTCATCTGTCACCTCCTTACCCCGGGCAGGTTGTGATGCATGCAAACGGCCCTTGTGGACTCACTCCATAAGGGCCCGCCACTCCCCAGGTACAAGTGGCTATGTCACGGGGGCGATTTTAGAAGAAAAGGCAGGCCGCGACCACACCCCCGCAGCGATCGACCGTATGCTCGACGGCCGCGATATGCACCTGATCGAGCTTCAGTCCACGCACACGGAAAGCCTCTTCCACCATGGCGCGTACATCCTCTTCCACTTGCTGTCGCGAGGAGCCCGAGGCCTCCATGACCACTCCGAACCCGTCCGGTGCGCGTCCCAGTCCTACCGCTGTCGCCAGCTTCGCTCCCGGTGTGGCCGAGGTGCGTGCTCCGTAGACGGTGAGGGCGAAGGTCCCCTTGGGCAGACCGGGCGCCGTACTGACGAGTCGCACGTCGGGGGGCATGATGCTCGTCACGCGCACCAGGTTGAGATCCCCGATCCCTGCGGCGAGGAGCGCTCCGTCAAAGGCGTTGAGCTCCGTGGCGCCCTCGGCGCTGCCGGACGTCAGAAACGCTTGCTGGATGTTCTGTCCGATCATCATCACCTCACGTTGTTGCGGCTTCTGCATCGTTGAAGATGTCGCCCTCCAAGAGAGACTGTTCCCTGGCGCTGGCTTCCAGCAGCTCGATCCGGATGAGATCCGATCGGTACCAACAGGACGCCGGATCGGGTTCCTGCTTGACCGGAAGATGCTCCCAGGCGGTCATCGTTCGGATGTATGGCCAGTTGGGATAATCGTGGAAGCCGTGGATGATGTCTGTGATGACACTGCCCTGCGCGATGAGCGCCTTCTGGATCTCGCGCCACTTCGCCAACGACGCCTCTCTCCTTGTCAGCCCAAGATAGCCTGCGCCTCCGGGTCCACGGAGTCCGACGAGCCCCCGCTGGACAAACGAGAGGAACCCGTGCAACGACTCGGTGGGATCGCAGGCGAAGGCATCGTAGTGGCCGACCAGTTCCGGTGGAAGCGGTCGGCGCAGATCATGCTCCACGGTCTCAATCGGGAGGTCGTGTTGTCGGGCCGCATCTTCGATGAACCCGAGGATACGGGGATCGACGTCCAGGGCAGTGACGCGCCGCGGCGCCCCGGTCAGCGCCGCCGCCACGGAGACGAGGTCGTCGTCGCCCAGCACCAGGACGTCCTTCCCCTCGAGGTCACCGCGCGCCCACATCAGCGCCACGCGGTACATGGTGCTCTCTTCGGTGACGTAGCCCTGGTCGAATTCCTGCAGCGCAGATGGGCGGGAGGCTGCCAGCTCGGCGAACGCCTCCCCTGCCCTGCCAAGCGCCCTGAGGTCGAGCCCGCGACCCCTGCAAGTGGGGCAGGCCAACTGTCTCACCGGGCGAATGCTCAGCTGCTCGCACAGGGTGCGCCCCTGTGGGGAGAACTGGATGCGTGCTGTGTCCCATGTGATGATGCCCTCCGCACGCATCGCTTCGAGCAGTCTACACAACGCCATTACAGGTACATCGGAGTAGTCGATGACGTGCCAGAGATCTCCGGACGTGCACAGCGCTGCGAGCGTGCGCTCAACGTCACGCTCGGAGATGACCAGCCCCGTACCCTCGCGTGCCCTCTCGAGAAGCTCATGCAGCGTCAACTTCACCTCCCGTCGGCTCAGTCCTCCACCTCGACATAGGAACGAGACGAGGGCTGAGGCATTCGCCTACTTCTACAGCACGAGGAGGTCGTCCTTAGGAAATCCGGACAGGACTTCGCACCCGTCTGGACGAACGACCACCAGATCCTCGATGCGGACACCGAATTGCTCCGGAAGGTACACACCGGGTTCGATCGTCACCACCATCCCCGGGCCGAGCACATCCTCGGAGGTGGGCCCGACACGAGGCATCTCATGAACCTCGAGGCCCACACCGTGGCCCAGTCCGTGACCGAAGTGTGTGCCATAACCCGCGTCTTCGATGATCTTGCGCGCGCCCGCGTCAACGCTCGCACCCTCCACCCCTGCATGTACCGCCTCGATACCCGCTTGGTTGGCCTTCAGCACGAACTCGTAGATCTCCTGAACGCGGGGCTCGGGCCTTCCCAACGAAACGACGCGCGTCAGATCGGCGCAGTAGGCATCACGGCGGACGCCGATGTCGAACAGGATGACCTCTCCTTCTCGGACCTCGCGTGAGCCAGGGCGGTGATGTGGACGCGAGCTGTGTGGTCCGGAGGCCACGATGGGTTCGAAGGCCATGTCCTGAGCTCCGTTCTTGCGACACCAGAACTCGAGCTCCAGGGCGATCTCCTGTTCGGTCATCCCGGGGCGTATGCGTCCTAGGATCCAGCGCAGACCTGCGTCTGTGAGCTCGGCCGCTGCCGCGATCTGCTCGACCTCCGAGCCATCCTTGGTCTGGCGCAGCTCTTCGACCCATGAGCCGGTGGGCACGAACTCGATGTTCTTCGCGTGGGCGCGCAGGTCGTTGAGGATCTTGACGGTCAGGCTTGCCGCCGATACACCCACACGGCGTGCGGATGTGTCGGCGAGACGCTCGCCGAGCCAGGTCAGCCAGCGACCGTTGAGCTCTTCGATGGGGAGAGGTGCGGCCTGAGCCGAGGCCTGTTCGGTGTAGCGGGAATCGGTGGCCAGCCATGCCTCCTTCCCCACCCAGAGAAGGCCGAAACTGCCCGAGAAGCCCGTCAGGTAGAACAGGTTAGCTCTGTCCGAGCTCTCAGCGTTCACCACCAGGAAGGCATCGAGGCCCTCGTCTTCCACGCGCTGCGCGAGCGCTCGTCTACGGTCGCCGTGTCCCAACGGGGTCACCCCTTCTTCGCACAGCGGCTGCAGAGCCCGAAGACCCGCAGGCTGTGGCCGTCCGGGACGAAGCCTCGCATACGTGCCACTTCGGCTATGCTGCGCTCCAGCCCCTTGTCGCGCACTTCCTCGATCCGCCCACAGCGCGCGCAGACGAGGTGTTCGTGCGGGCCCTGCTCGGCGATCTCGAAGTGCGCGTGAGGATCGCCAAGATCGATCATGTGTAACAGGCCCGCCTGAACCAGCAAGTGCAGCGTGCGGTAGACGGTGGAGAAGGAGATGCTTGTGGATTTCTGCAGTCGCGCCCAGAGGTCGGCTGCCTCGAAGTGACCCTCGATGGACAACGCCTCACGCGCAACACGACGGCGGGCATCAGTCACGTTGCAGCGGTTGGCCCTCAGGAAGCGCGTGAACCTCTCCAGCCCAGCCTCGACATCCATCCACGGATTCTAGGCATCTGCACGATCCTTGTCAAAGAAGCCCGATGACACCTATAATCCAGGCCATGTCACGGGTAGAGCTTCAGCAGGCGGTCGAGGAGGCGCGCAGAGCCTGGCAAACAGCCGAGGCCTCCGTCGAGGACGAGGCCAGCCTGGAGGCGCTCCGCATACGCTTTCTGGGCAAGAAGGGCGTGGTCACAGCGCTCATGACGCGCCTGCGGGATCTATCGCCTGAGGAGCGCGCGGAGGCAGGACGTATGCTGAACGCGCTCAAGACAGAGGTCACGGAGGGGCTGGAGGCACGCCGCGCTGCACTGATGGAGACGGCCTCGCGCGATCGGGAAGCCAAGGAGCGCTACGACTTCACCCTCCCAGGAACCTGGCGCCCGATCGGGCGTCTGCATCCCTTGACCCGGGTGCGTCTGGAGATCGAGGACGTCTTCCAGCGCCTAGGGTTCGTGGTGGCCACCGGGCCCGAAGCGGAGTCCGATTACTACAACTTCGAGGCGCTCAACATGCCCGCAGACCACCCTGCGCGTGACGAGTGGGACTCGTTCTACCTCGGCGAGGGGCGCCTGCTCCGCACGCACACGTCGCCGGTCCAGATCCGCGTCATGCGGTCCCAGCAGCCTCCGGTGCGCATCATCTGCCCGGGCAAGTGCTACCGCCGTGACAATCCGGACGCCACCCACTCTCCTGTGTTCTACCAGGTGGAGCTCCTGTGGGTGGAGCAGGGCCTGACGCTGGCCAACCTGAAGTGGGTGATCAGCGAGTTCGTGAGCTCGTTCTTCGGTCCGGAGTACGAGATGCGCTTCGCCGCGGACTACTTCCCGTTCACCGAGCCCTCGGCGCAGGTGCACATCCGTAAGGTTGGCCGAGAGGCGCCTGCACGCCACCTGGGCGGATGGCTGGAGATCATGGGCGCGGGGATGGTCGACCCAGCGGTCCTGGCCGGCGTTGGCTACGATCCCGAGGAAGTGACCGGCTTCGCCTTCGGCCTTGGCGTCGAGCGCATGGCCATGCTGCGCTGGGGCATCGAGGACATCCGCAGTTTCTACGAGAACCACCCACGGTTCCTCGCGCAGTTCTGACTCACTCAACCGGGGTCAGGTCTTGCAATGCAACACGCATTCCTAGGAGGTTTGCACACCTAGGATGCGCGACACGTCCTTTCCCATCCTCTTCGGTGTTGCATTGCAAGACCTGACCCCGGTGTTATCGCGGTGTTGTCCAGATGGGGTTGCTGTGTGCCTGGTCTTCGTCGTCGGCGAAGACGCGCACAGCATACCATGTGGGCTCGGTGGGGGTGTCTGTCACCCGCACCGTGGCCCGATGGCCGCTGAGGGGGATCTCCTGCCACAGCTCGCCGTTGCGGATGATCCAGGCACGGTGGAGCTCGCGGGGTTGGTCCACGTCCACCAGTACCAACTCCACCTCGAGCTCGAACGGATCCCCGTGAGGCACAAAGACGGTGTCGCCCGGCAAGGCTGTCCCTTGCGCCGACAGTCTGATGTGCGGGCCATAGGTGGCGTAGGCACGCCCCGCGGCCAGCGCCTCGAGCCAGGTTTCCACTGTGAGCTCCCCCTCGACCAGGACGTACGTGCGCGCCCGACCTGTCCGACTCTGGAGGTTGCGCCAGTCGTGGTCGTCGCTCACGCCCACGGCCACGTACCTGTGCCCCCCATTCCAGAGTTCGTAGAGGGTAGCGATCGTCTGCTCGTCACCTGCGGAGAACTCCCCGTTGTAGATCTCCACAAGATCGAAGCTGTCATCGTACTCCGGGCTGCCGAGCAGCAGTTGGAAGTAGCCCCAGAGGCGGGAACTAGGGTGGCACACCTGGATGAGCTGTGCTCCGGCCTCTCTGGCCTCCCGGAAGTAATCCGAGGCGGTCTTGTCACGACCATAGTCCACGACGGTGTGTAGAGGGAAGGCGTTCCAGTGGCCGATGAATGCGGTGATCTCCTCTCCAAGGATGGCCGGCACGCCCCGCGCTGCGGCTGCCTTGCCAAACGGGGCATGGCCGAGGATGGTGTTGTGGTCCGTGATGGTCACAAGATCGAGATCAGCCGAGAGCTGCACCGCCACGAGCTGATCCGGCGGGGTGATGCCGTCCCAGCTGGCGCTGCTGTGCACGTGGAGATCCGCGCTGTAGTAGTTCCAGGTCTCGCGGGGCCAGAAGGCGCGGGGGAGCTCTACCGCGATCTCCATGGGGTGCCCCGGACCGACGATGAGCTGGGAGATGTGGGCCGTCGTGGTGAAGCCAGCCCCGCTCTCCACGCGCAGGCTGTACTCCCCGCGCATAAGCTGAAGGCGGACGACCCCCGGCTCGTGCACATCGTTGTACGCGACCTGCACCCTTCTTCCTGGCGTGCTCACCGTGATCACGGCGTCAGCGGGTTCCCCGTCGACTGTGACGTACACGGTGACGACCTGTCCCCAACCGAGCAGCCCCAAGGCCGCGGTGCCTAACACGAGTGCGGCGATCCTCTTGAGCACAGTTCCTCCTTGCGCAGGCGGACGGGAGCCGCCGACGTAGGCGCCATTGTAGTGCACGGAATCCAATGGAGTGGATGGCCTTAAGCCGGCGTGGAGGCTAGACTCGGACCGCAGCGGAGGGGGTCAGGTGAGGACGCTTTCCATCGTCGCGGTGTGCGGGATCAACCTCGTCATCGGCGTGCGCTACTGCTGGCTGATCCGAAGGGGCAGGATCAGCCCGGCACTCGCGATGTGGGTGTTCTTCACCATCGCCACGGTGGGAAGTCTGTTGACCTACCTCGGCGAAGGGTCTTACGGGCTGCTGGACAACATCCTCAACACGGCCGACATCGTGCTCGTAGCCACGGTGGCGTTGTGTATCGTGCTCTATGGCGACAGCAGCACGCGCTTCACCCGTTTCGACCTCGGCTGTCTTGGGGCGGTGGTCGCCATCCTGGCGGGTTGGGCCGTGACCCGACAGCACACGGCGGCGCACAGCGCCATTCAGGCCATCTTGCTGATCGCGTACTTCCCGGTGATACGGCGGCTGTCACGGGCAAAGCGCAACACCGAGTCCTTCACCATGTGGATCGGCCTCATGCTGGCCCCTGCGTTCTCGCTCCTCTCGAGCGAAGGTGTGCTGGCAACGGTCTACGCACTGCGGGCGATCGTATGTACCGGGCTCCTCATGGGGCTCATGCTCCGCGCGGAACTCCGGCAGCGGCGCGCGGCCCGCGAACTTGAAGGGGATCTGTCCGTGCCGTAACGGCGTGGCTGCACCGGGTCAGGGAGCGCGGACCGCCAGGCAAGCGTTCTGTCCGCCGAAGCCGAAGGAGTTCGAGAGCACGACCTTCGGCTGGGCAGGTCTGGGCATCCCCGGCACGTAGTCGAGGTCACAATCGGCGTCCGCCTCCCGCCACGTAGTCGTTGCCGGCAGGAATCCCGAACACAGGGCGAACACGGACGCGCCCATTTCCACCGCCCCGGCAGCGCCGAGGAGATGTCCAAGCTGCGATTTGGTGGAGCTGACAGGTATCTCGTAGGCGCGCGGACCGAACAGGTCCTTGATGGCGCGCGTCTCTGCCCGGTCGTTCAAGGGGGTGGACGTGCCGTGCGCGTTGATGTAGTCGACATCATCCGTGCTGAGGCCCGCTGTATGCAGCGCTTCCGCCATTGCTGCGCGCGCGCCCTCGCCTCGTTCGAGCGGTGCGGTGATGTGATAGGCATCGCAGGATGCTCCAAAGCCCACGACCTCAGCCAGCGCTTCGGCACCGCGGCCGCGGGCGTGCGAGTGACTTTCCAGCACAACGATCCCTGCACCTTCGCCCAACACGAACCCGTCGCGTCGTGCGTCGAAGGGACAGGAGGCAGAAGCGGGGTCAGTCGAACGGCTCAAGGCACCCATGCGGTCGAACGCAGCGCACACCAGACGCAACATGACCGCTTCCGCACCGCCGGCGACCGCCCAGTCAACCTTGCCGCTGCGGACGTATTCCCAGGCGAGTCCCACGGCATGGGCTCCGGCAGCGCAGGCGGTGACAAGCCCCATGCTCGGCCCTCGGACGCCGAGCTCGATGGAGACCTCGGCCGCGGGGGCGTTGGGCATCATGATGGGTGCGAGGAAGGGGGACACACGGTCGGCTCCACGCTCCAGGAGCACACGGTGGTTGTCCACCATGGCCTCCATGGCGCCGATTCCTGTTCCCACGAACACCCCGCCGCGTGCGGTGGGTTCCAGCCCTGCGTGCTCTGCGGCCATGCGCGCTGCGGCGACGGCCATCTGCGATGCCCTCCCCATCCGGCGGGCGCGCTTGCCGTCCATGAACGCCTTCGGATCGAAGTCGTCGCAGGGGGCGCCGACGAGCACGGATAGCCCGGCCAGTTCTTCGCGGTCGTCGATCCGACGCACGCCCGAAGTCCCCTCGCGGAGCCCGCGGAAGAAGGCGTCGACGCCGAGCCCGAGCGGGGTGATGAGCCCCAAGCCGGTGACGATGACCCGCTCAGGCATCGATCGGCTCCACCACGTCAGCCAGGAGGAGCACGCCGTCGGGCCGGACGTGGAGCACGCCCTCGTGCACATGGAATCGTCGGTGGCCGTCTTCTGTGACGACCTCGAGGGGCGCGTCCTCAAGCGCAAACGCCCCGGGGGCGTGGCGCGGCAGGATGCCCAGCCAGCCGACTGGGGTCTTGGCACGCACCCGCTCCGCAGGCGCGTCCAGAACCACCCGATCGACAGCGAGGATCCTGCAGTTCATCATGCCGACAACTATAGCCCGAGGGAACTGGCACCGCACGCATGGCCGGACATCGAACCCCATGACCAGGAGATCGCGGTTGTCGGGCGATCCCTCGCTTCGTATAGTGAGGCCGCGCCAATGCTCGCACAACTGACATCCTCAGTTACGGATCCTTCGCCTGCCTACGCCATCGAGGCGCGTGGGCTGACCAAGGCGTTCGGTCCCGTGCAGGCGGTGGCCTGTATCGACTTCGAGGTGTCCGAGGGTGAGCTGTTCGGTTTTCTCGGGCCGAACGGGGCGGGGAAGACAACGACGATCAACATGTTGACCGGGCTGGCGCGTCCGGACACTGGGCACGTCAGCATCGCCGGACGGGACTGCCTTCGCGACCCCAAAGCCGCCCAAGGCCTGATGGGCATCGTCCCGGACGAGAGCAACCTGTACCCCGAACTCACGGGCTTGGAGAACTTGGCTTTCTGCGGAGCGCTCTACGGCATGCCCAAACGCGCGCGTGAGGCACGAGCGAAGGAGCTTGTCGCCCTCTTCGGGCTGGAGGAGGCAGGTCATCGTAGGTTCGGGGGCTACTCAAAGGGGATGAAGCGCCGGCTCACGATCGCGGCGGGCATCGTCCACGATCCACCGATCCTCTTCCTTGATGAACCCACCACTGGCATCGACGTGGCCAGCGCGCGCCACATTCGTAGGTTGATCGGAAGGCTGAACGCCGACGGGACGACGATCTTCCTGACGACCCACTACATCGAGGAGGCGGAGCGTCTGTGCGGGCGCATCGCGTTCATCGTGAAAGGGAAAATCGTGCGCACGGACAGCGTCGAGGCGCTGCTGCAGCGGGCGGACAACCGGCATGTGGTGGTCCTGTCCGTGTCTGGAGATACCGCAGCGCACAGTAAGGCGATCGGCACTGCCTTCCCCGATCTGCGCGTCGGTCGCGCGCGTGAGCCCGGCGCAGTGCGGATCGAGGCGGGGGTCCCCGTCCAGGTGGGGCCACTGATCCGGCTTCTTGAGGAGCGTGGGGCGGAGGTCTTCGAGGCCCGCCGGGCAAGGCCGTCCCTCGAAGACGTGTTCGTCGAGATCACTGGGATCGAGGGGGCCGCGCTGGCGCAGGACCGCGAACGGCCGGGGAGCATGCGATGAACACCTGGATCGCCTTCTGGAACATCCTGGTCAAGGACATGCGGGCGTACTACCTCAAGCCGCCCAACATCAGCTGGGGCCTCATCTTCCCATTGGCGTGGACGGGGATGTTCTTCCTGCGGTCGGGCGCGGGCCTGGGGAGCATCCTGG
>PWTC01000037.1 GCA_003563005.1 Candidatus Acetothermia bacterium | reverse complement strand
CTCGTCGATGCCTCCTCGTGTCACCCGTGCCTCCCTCCCCCCGGTAACACTCGTTATGAGGCATCGATCTCCCCTTCGGTAACTCTTTCAATGAGGCAACTCGGCCCGTGGTCAGGCGCGTGGCAAAGTGCTATAGTCCGTAGTCGGCCAGGCCGACGAGGCTGCTCCCCTGCCGCGCTTCCGTGTCTCGGGTGTCGTAGCGGCGGAGTCTTGCCTTGAGGCATCGCTGGACAAGGGACCGATGTGGAGCAGGGCGACCCGCTTGGTTGACGCCAGGCTGAGCTTGTCCGCCGTGAGCGTGAACGGCTCCGGATGCGTGCACTCCGGGCGTACCCCTGCCGCACGGGACCCCATACGACTCCAAGGAGGACATGGCGTGATGACAATAGCGCGGCGATGGGCACGGGGACACTTGGCGATCGCTCTGGCGATGGCGTTGCTCCTCCCTGTGGGGGGATGGGCACTGGACCGTGCCTCGCAGGGCACGGGTGACGTACTTCGTGTGGTGGATGCGCCCGATACGTACGGAGCCCTGCCCGCACGTGTCGTCCTTCAGGTCATCGACAGCACGTTCCACAAGTGGTACGAGTACGATGTCGACGGAACGGGTGCGTTCTTCATCGTGCAGCACGAGCCCACCCGGCGCGCGCTCTCGGCCCAGGAAGCCGAGGCGCTCCTCGAGGCTTCCGCGGGGTGGATGCACCAGGTGCCCATGTCCGAAGAGGGCTACGTGCTGTCCCCCGATGACCCGCGGCTCGACTTGCCGGTCTTGACGCCTCAGCTGAGCGCGCCTTTGGGCGCCCTGTCGACGGGAGCGCAGGGCGAGGATCAGCCATACCCGCCCGCGAAGACGGACCCCTTCGACTGGGATGAGCCTGGGGCCTTGCGTCCTGCTGGGTACGAGCCGAGCAGGGTGCATGGGACGGATGACCGGGTCAGGGTGACGAGCTTCGCCAGCACGACGCAGTATCCGTTCAGCACGATCGGTTACGTGAGCATCGTCAAACCTGACGGCGGGGGGTTCCGCGGCACGGGCTTCCTTGTGGCGCCCTACACGATCTTGACGAATGCCCACAACATCTACGACAGCGACGCCGGAAGCTACATGAGATCGTTCGAGTTCGCCCCAGGGCAACACCAATCCGGCCAGGGGGCAACCCCGCAGCGCCCATACGGCTCACGGCAGGCGGTGGAGATCCAGGTCAACAACAGCTTCGTCGCCGCCGGCCCAGGGTACACCCAGGCCCACATCGAGCACGACTACGCCGCCGCGTTCATCAGCACCCCGTTTGGGAACATCACCACGTTCATGCCGCTGGTGTTTGACCACACGCCGTCCTATGTCAACCTTGCTGGGTATCCCAAGGCCGTTCAGAACGAGTCCAACAGCCTGGATATGTGGTTCTGTTCCAGCGCGGTGGTGAACGTTCTGCCGCGGGTGATCGAGTACACCGCGGACACCACGGGGGGCAACAGCGGGGGGCCTGTATGGGTGTACAACGCGCAGACGGGGCTTCGAAGGGTCGTCGCGGTGCACTGCTTCGGGGGTCCCACGCGTAACGGGGCCACACGGCTGTCCTCCTTCAACCGCAGCTTGATCGAGCAGTGGATGCGTTGGACGCCGGGGACTCAGCCCCCGGGCAACCGGCCGCCGACCGTGTCGCTTTCCTACACCCCGGCGAACCCCACAACAGCCGACACGATGACGTTCACCGCGACGGCTTCGGACCCCGACGGGGATCCGCTCTCCTACGCGTGGTACCTGAACGGCAACCTACAACAAGGGGTCACGGCAGCGCGGGTGACGTGGTCGAACCCGAGCGCGGGGACGCACACCATGAGGGTGCGCGTCTCCGACGGCCGGGGAGGGACCGCAGAGGCCAGCGTTACGTTCACGGTGCGTGCGCCCGGCACGCAGCCTCCCGGCGATCAAACCTCGCATACCTACGGTAGTGCGAGCGGTTGGTACCTGATCTCCGTCCCGATGGAGGTGCCGCCGTATTCGGGGATCACGCAATGGTGGTGGAACCCGACGGCACGGGCGTACGCGCGCCCGACGACACTGCGCCCGCAGGCGGGATACTGGGCACAGCTGCCGGCCAATGCTACTGCCCGGGTGACGGGAACACCCGTCACGAGCGACGCTGTTCTGTCCCTGGGCGCCTCCGGCTGGCACATGATCAGCGCTCCGTGGAACTACCCGTTGGCGGCGGTGCAGGTGATCCGCGGCGGGGACGCGCGATCGTGGTCGCAGGCGGTCGCTGCGGGTTGGGTGCGGAGCGTCGTCTACGGGTACAGGGCGACCGACCGTGCGTATACCACGCCCTCGACGCTGCATCCCTGGTACGGCTATTGGCTGGACGCCCGAGTGTCGGGCCTGACGCTGAGGTTCGTGTACGCGGCCCGGACAAGCGATGAACAGTTGAGCAACGAGCCAGAGCTTGTCCCGGCGGGTCAGGTACCGGTGGACCTGCCGCCGCTGCCCGGTGCGGTCGAGGCCGTCGCTGGCTTCACAGTACTGAACCAACCGAACCCCGTGACCGGAGACACTACGGTGTTCCGCGCGACGGGGCTGATGGGCAGCAGCGTGGAGGGCATCCGCGTGACGGTGCGGGACCTCGGCGGCCGGACGGTGTGGCAGGGCAGCACCGCGGGCGCCGAGCTGAGCTGGCACACGGATGGTATCGCCAATGGGACGTACCTGTACGAGGTGGAGGTGAAGGTGCTGGGCGAGTGGCAGAACGCCGGCATCCACAGACTGCTCATCCTGCGGTAACGAGAACGTGGGGGGTCGGGACCTCCCGACCCCCCACCCGCGCCTCATCGGGTCGTGCGCGTGTGCCACACCGCGGCGTCCGGTGAAGATGGACAGCACGTTCAACCCCGGGAACCGCGTCGCAGAGGACGCAGAGAACGGCAAAGATCGGGTTCAAAAACCAACACCAAGCCTTGGGTTTTCTCAGATCTCCTCTGCGTTCTCTGCGTCTCAGCGGTTAAGGGGTTGGGTCTACACTGCAACCTCGGAACCGCGGAGGTCGCAGAGGACGCAGAGAACACCAAAGCCTGGTTTGAAACCCAGAACCATGGTTTGGTTTTTCTCAGATCTCCTCTGCGTTCTCTGCGTCTCGGCGGTTATGGGGGTTGGGGTTCTAACGTCGGAGGCGAGATGCGACCGGAACGTCGGATACAAGATCCCGACCGAACGTCGCACACAAGGTCCGACCAACGTCGGAGATAAACTCCGACGCTACGACAGCCTACCTCT
>PWTC01000013.1 GCA_003563005.1 Candidatus Acetothermia bacterium | reverse complement strand
GGACCCGAGAAGGCCGCGTGGAGAGCAGCCTCCCAACTAGCTGTGGGCCGTTTGGCGCCCATGCGCCTCCAGGTGTAACCTATCTGTGATGAGCACTCAGGGGGAGTTCCGCGCATATCTCGCTACGCTGACCAAGAGCATCCAGCAGGGCGACGCCCGCGAGGAGAGCCACTACGGGGCGCTCTCGGACTTGTTGACCGCATGGGCGAACACCTCCCGCATCGACGACGTGCACATCACCACGCTCCCCAAGCCCACCGAAGCGGGCAACCCCGACTTCCGCGTGTGGGATGGTCGCCAGCACATCATCGGCTACATCGAGGCCAAGGCGCCGAGCACGGAGAACCTGGACACCGTGGCCGGGAGCGAACAGCTGAAGCGGTACCGGTCCACGTTCCCCAACCTGATCCTCACCAACTTCTTCGAGTTCCGCCTGTACCGCCACGGGGAGCTCGCGGCCAAGGCGCGGCTGGCCCGCCCGTTCGTGGCCACCAAGCTCAACACAAAGCCTCCGATCGAGGAAGCCGACGAACTCGAGTCGCTCTTCGAGCAGTTCTTCGCCTTCTCCCTGCCGCGGGCCTACTCGGCCGAGGAGTTGGCGGTGGCTCTGGCTGTGCGCACCCGGTTCCTCCGCGACCAGGTAGTGGCCCGCGAGCTTGCCGAAGAGCAACGGACGGAGCGTGGGCATCTCCTGGGTTTCTACGAGGCGTTCCGCAAGCACCTCATCGCCGGCCTCACCGCGGAGGGCTTCGCGGACCTCTATGCCCAGACCATCACCTACGGGTTGTTCGCCGCCCGTGTCCGTGCCGGGGACGGCTTCACCCGGCAGGCTGCGTTCGAGACGATCCCCCACACCATCGGCATCCTTCGGGACGTGTTCCGGTTCATCTCCCTGGGAGAGCTCCCCGAGCAGCTCAAATGGATGGTAGACGACATCGCCGAGGTCCTGGCCGTGGCCGACGTGAAAGGCATCCTGCACAAGTACTTCCGCGAAGGGAAGGGCGCCGACCCCATCGTCCACTTCTACGAGACGTTCCTGGCCAAGTACGACTCCGCCGAGCGCGAGCGCCGTGGGGTCTACTACACCCCCGAGCCGGTGGTCTCCTACATCGTCCGCTCGTTACACCAGATCTTGAAGGACAAGTTCGGCAAGGCCGACGGTCTGGCTTCGCCAGGGGTGACCTTGCTGGACCCGGCGGCGGGCACGATGACGTTCGTGGCCCACGCGGCCAAGCTGGCTGTGGAGGAGTTCGTGGGCAAGTACGGCGAGGGCAGCCGGGCCAGCTTCATCAAGGACCACATCCTGGAGAACTTCTACGCCTTCGAGCTCATGATGGCGCCGTACGCCGTCGGCCACCTCAAGATGGCCTTCTTCCTGGAAGAGCTCGGCTACCGCCTGGCCCAGGACGAGCGGTTCAAGCTGTACCTCACCAACACCCTGGAGATGGAGGAACTCGCCGAGAGCCAGCTCCCGGGGTTCACGTCGCTCGCCCACGAGTCCCACCAGGCCGGCGAAGTGAAGCGCGACGTGCCGATCCTGGTGATGCTCGGGAACCCGCCGTACTCCGGCCACTCCGCCAACAGGGGTCCGTGGATCCGCGACCTGATCGAGGACTACAAGCAAGTCGATGACCAACCTCTGCGCGAGCGCAAACACGGCCTTCAGGATGACTACGTCAAGTTCCTGCGGTTCGCGGAGTGGAAGTTCGCCCAAGCCGGCCAAGGCGTGGTGGGGATGATCACCAACCACTCCTACCTCGACAACCCCACGTTCCGCGGGATGCGCCAGCACCTGATGGCCACGTTCGACGAGATTTACGTGTTGGATCTGCACGGGAATTCTCTCAAGAAGGAAACCTGCCCCGATGGCTCTCCAGATGGCAACGTGTTCGACATCCGCCAGGGAGTCGCGATTGTCCTCCTGATCAAACGAAACGGCACGGCTTGCGCCCGGCGGTCTTCCCGAGTGCAGGACGCCGACCTATGGGGTCAGCGGGACGTGAAGTACGCCTGGCTTCAAGAGCACGACTGGAAGACGACCAAATGGCGCGAGATCCGGCCCGCGTCGGAGTTCTACCTGTTCAGGCCACGGGACGCGGCCCTGTTCGATCGGTACAGCCAGCTCATCAAGGTAACCGACATCTTCCCGGTCAACTCCGTGGGCGTCGTCACGGCTCGGGATGCTCTCACCGTCCACTGGTCCCCAGAGGACGTGTGGCGGACAGCAACAGTTTTCTCGCGAATGGAACCCGAGTTGGCGCGCGAAGCCTACCAACTCGGGAAGGATGTTCAGTCGTGGAAGGTCGCGCGGGCGCAAGCGGATCTGGTCGAATCGGGTCCGACGCGCGATCGAATCGTGCCAATCCTGTACCGACCCTTCGATGTTCGCTACACGTATTACACAGGGCGATCGAATGGTTTCCTTTCCAGACCTCTGTTCTCGGTTATGCGTCATATGCTGTCCGGAGGCAACATCGCGCTTGTCACGTCCCGACTGACGAAGGGAGAGGACTTCAGGCATGCGCAGGTCATCCGACATATCAGCGAGAAGATCTGCATGTCGCCCAGGACATCAAACAACGGTTTCGTCTTCCCACTGTATCTTCTTCCAGATGGTGACCGACGCAGTCTGCTCACCGGCCACGAGCCACCGGAACGCCGGCCGAATCTGAACCCTGATCTCGTCGCTGCTCTCGCCAAGGCGTATGGGCGCGAGCCCACTCCGGAGGAGATTTTCCACTACGTCTACGCGGTTCTGTACGCCCCGAGCTACCGCGAGAAGTACGCTGAATTCCTGCGGCTCGACTTCCCGCGGATTCCGTTCACCTCCGATCCCGAGCTGTTCAGGAAGATGGCCGAGCTGGGCGGGCGGTTGGTGGAGCTGCACCTCCTCCGATCGCCCGAGCTCGATCCGCCGCTGGCCCGGTTCCAGGGGGAAGGCGAGGGCAAGGTGGTCACCTCTGGCAAGACGGGCCTCCGCTATGATGCGGACAGCAAGCGCGTGTACATCAACCAGAGCCAGTGCTACGAGGGCGTCCCTCCTGAAGTGTGGGAGTACCGGATCGGCGGGTACCAGGTGTGTCACAAGTGGCTCAAGGACCGTAAGGATCGCACCCTCACCCTCGACGAAATCCGCACCTACTGCCGGATCGCCACCGCCCTCTCCAAGACCATCGAAATCCAAGCTGCTATTGACGAGCTGTATGCGAGGGTGGAGAGAATCCGGCTTCTTCTGGGAGCGACGGCCGAGAATGGGTGCGACACCTGAGAGCAACAGCGGCCGCAAACTGGTCCGGCTCCCAAAGGAGCTGGAT
>PWTC01000026.1 GCA_003563005.1 Candidatus Acetothermia bacterium | reverse complement strand
TCCGCGCTGAAGGACGCGCAGTTCGCCCTTCTCGTCGCTGAACCCACACCGTTCGGCCTCCATGACCTCAAGGCGGCGATGGAGGTCGCCCGGGCTCTCGGGATCCCGGCGGGCGTCGTCATCAACCGTGACGGCATCGGCACCGATGAGGTGGAGTGCCACTGCGTGCGAGAAGAGATACCGGTCCTCTTGCGTATTCCCATGGACCGGCGCATCGCTGTCGCCTACGCCCGCGGTGTTCCTCTGACAGAGGCGTTCCCTGAGTGGCAGCCGCGTCTGGCCGAGCTCCATCGCGACATCGTGAAGTGCGCGAGGGGATCGCGATGACCGAACTTGTGGTGCTCTCGGGCAAAGGCGGCACCGGGAAAACCACCGTGGTCGGCTCCCTGGCGGTTCTGGCAGTGGACAAGCTGGTCGCCGATTGTGACGTGGACGCAGCGAACCTGCACCTTCTCATGAGCCCCCGCATCGAGGAGGCCGAACCCTACGAGGGAGCGGAGCTCGCCGAGATCGACCCCCGGAAATGCACGGGTTGCGGCACCTGTGCGCGGGCCTGTCGGTTCACCGCTATCGGCTGCTCGGAAGGCACGTACCACGTGGTGCCTCTTTCCTGCGAGGGCTGTGGGGTGTGCGCGCATGTCTGCCCCGCGGGAGCGGTCACCATGGCCGCCCGGCTGTCGGGGCACGTATACGTCTCGTCGACGCCTTACGGCACGCTGGTGCACGGAGAGCTCCGCCCGGGAGAGGAGGCCACAGGCAAGCTGGTGGCGCAAGTGAAGCGGCGCGCGCGGGAACAGGCCATCAGGGAGGGGCAGGAGCTCGTCCTGGTCGATGGGGCCCCGGGTATCGGTTGCCCGGTGATCGCCTCGCTGTCCGGATCCGCGGCGGCGCTTGTGGTGACCGAGCCTTCGCGCTCCGCGCTGCACGACCTTGAACGCGTGGTTGCGCTCGTGCGACACTTCGGGGCGCGGGTGTTCCTGGCGATGAACAAGGCCGACGTCGAGGTATCGGCCGCGCGCGAGACCCGCATGTGGGCCGAGGCCGAGGGCCTTCCCCTCTTGGGGTGGATTCCGTATGACGAGGACGTCACACGCGCGCAAGTGGCCGGCCGTCCGCTCGTCGAGTACTCCTCTGGGGGCGCGGCGCGGGCCGTGCGCGACCTGTGGTGGCGCCTGGACGAAGAGCTCTTGCAGAAGGCGAAGGACGGGAGATGAAGAAGGCAAAGCACGTACTCATGGTGATGTCCGGCAAGGGCGGGGTGGGGAAGACCACGGTGGCGGTGAACCTCGCCGCGGCGCTGGCGAGGTCGCGGCGCGTAGGACTGCTCGACGCGGACCTGCACGGGCCGAACGTGCCCAAGATGCTCGGCATCGAGGGTGCGACGATGTCCGTTCAGGACGGAAGTCTCGTGCCTGTAGTGACGCCGCAGAATCTTTACGTGGTCTCGGTCGCGTTCGGACTGCCCGAGGCTGACGCCCCTGTGATCTGGCGGGGTCCGATCAAGATGAAGGCGATCCAACAGTTCGTCCAGGAGGTCGCCTGGGGAGACCTGGACCTGCTGGTCGTGGACCTCCCGCCCGGTACGGGCGACGAACCGCTCTCGGTCGTCCAAGTCCTGGGCGATGTGGATGCCGCGCTGGTGGTCACCACACCGCAGGAGGTCGCGCTCCTCGATGCGCGCAAGGCTGTACGTTTTGCCAGACAGGTAGGGGTGAAGAGAACAGCAGTCGTCGAGAACATGTCGGTGCTCGCCTGCCCCCACTGCGGCGGAGAGATCGAGTTGTTCGGCCGTGGTGGCGGGGAACGGATGGCGGAACACGCCGGCGTGGAGTTCCTGGGCCGGCTGCCCTTGAAGCCCGAGATCGTGCGGGCTGGGGACGAGGGAATGCCCCCCGTGCTCGCCGGGGGTCCGGTCGGCTCGCCCTTCGCTGAGCTCGCCGACCGGGTGTGGGCGTTCATCACCGCTCCCGTACGCACACCCGCAAGCTGAACCCAGCTCTCCTTGAACCCTTCCGCAGATCCCCCAGCGAAGGACGACGATGCTTGGGTGCGCTGCTCTCTGAAGGTGCATCCGGTACGATGTCGGGCGTCCTGGGCGCGGAAGATGTACCGCATCCGCGCCGGCGAGGGCGATGGCCAATGGGCTGTGAAAGGAGCCTAGGGTGGAGTTGCAGGAACGGCTGCGTATGTTGTCGGACGCGTTCGGAGTGGCGGGGTTCGAGGACGAGGTGCGGGATGAGCTGCGCCGATTGGTCGAGCCCCTGGTCGATTCGGTGGAGATCGACGCTCTCGGGAACCTGATCTGTGCGCGCGGAGATGGGCCGACCGTGATGTTGGACGCCCACATGGACGAGGTCGGCTTCATGGTTCGCTGGATCGAGAAGGACGGGTTCCTGAGGCTCTCGTCGCTCGGAGGTTGGGACGAGCGGTTGCTGATGGGGCAGCGGCTGACCCTCCGCACGCGCGAAGGGGGCGATGTGCACGGGGTAATCGGCGCATCCCCGCCGCACATACTCTCACAGGAGGAGCGGCGCAGGCCCGTCGGACTGGAGGACCTGTTCGCGGACATCGGTGCCGCAAGCGCCGAGGAAGCCAAGGAGATGGGGGTCCGGATCGGGGACCCGGCCACCATCCACTACCCCTTCCGGCCGCTCCAGAACGACTGCGTGACCGGCAAGGCCCTCGACGACCGCGCGGGTTGTCTGGTGCTCGTCGAGGCGCTCCAGGCGCTGGCCGATGTCGAGCTGCCGTACCGTCTGGTGGCGAACTTCGCCGTGTGTGAGGAAGTGGGCCTGCGGGGCGCGCGGGTGGCGGCCTGGACAGTGGCCCCGAAGGTGGCCCTCGCCCTTGAAGGTACGATCGGTGCCGACGTGCCCGGAGTCCCGGAGGCCAAACAACCGGTTCGGCAAGGCCGGGGACCGGCGATCACCGTGGCCGACCGGTCGATCATCGTGAAGCCAAGGCTCGTGCGCTTTCTGGAGGAAATCGCCGAGGCGGAGGGTATCCCCTACCAGTACAAGCTCCCCTTGTACGGCGGCACGGACGCCGGAGCCATCCATGTGGAGCGCGGCGGTGTCCTGGCCGGGGTCATCGCCGTGCCTTGCCGGTACATCCACTCCCCGGTGTCCACGCTACGGCTTTCCGATTTGGAGTACACGGTTCGGCTGACGTGTGCGTTCCTCCGAGAGGCCCACCGGCTCCTCTGACGCAACAGCCTCACACCGGCCCGACAGAATGGGGTCAGAGCTTTATTTTTGGTGTCACGTGTCCCCTCGCCGGGACAACTGTCCAGCCCAAGGGACACGTGACACCAAAAGTAAAGCT
>PWTC01000080.1 GCA_003563005.1 Candidatus Acetothermia bacterium | reverse complement strand
TGCTTCTCCTTCTGCCAGTCCGCACTCTGGATCTTCTCGGAAATGCGCATGGCTAACCTCCTAGCTTCTTGTGGCAGAACCACCAATCGTAACACGTGTGCTCTTTCGTCCGCTCCCGGGCTGTCTTGATGTCGCCCGGCGGCGGGATGATGACCGAGTCGCCGATCAGCTCGTTCTCCGGCCACCCCGCCGGCACAGCAACCTTGTGCTGCTCAGCGGTCTGGAACGCCCTGATCATACGGACGATCTCGTCCATGTTCCGCCCGATTTCCATCGGGTAGTAGAGGATGGCGCGCACGATCCCCTTGGGATCCACGATGAACACCGCACGCACCGTGCTGGCACCCTTGTTGGGATGGATCATGCCCAGGGTCTCGGCCAGTTTCCCTGTGTCCGCGATGATGGGGAACTGGATCTCGACGTTCAGGGTGTCGCGGATCCAGTCCACCCACTTGATGTGTGAGAACACCTGGTCGATCGAAAGGCCTAGCAACTCAGTATTCAGGCTCTTGAAGGTGTCATAGCGCTTCTGAAAGGCGACGAACTCCGTTGTGCACACAGGGGTGAAGTCCGCCGGGTGCGAGAACAAGACGAACCACTTCCCCTTGTACTGCTCAGGGAGGGACAACTTACCGTGCGTGGATTGAACCTCGACGTCTGGGAAACGATCTCCGATCAAAGGCATCGTATGTTCCATGAGGCACTCCTTTCGTTACGCAGTGCAGTCAGAGCAGATTCTCGAACGTGTCCTCGTGCTCCAGTTCCTCCTCGAGGATGTGCTGGATGAGCTGGAACGTGACATAGTCGCTCTCGCGGGTCATGTCGGCGAGCTTCCTGTACACGGAGATCGCACACCGCTCCCCGTCGATGGTGGCTCGGATGGCCGCGTCGAGATCCCGAGCATCCTGCGCGGGTTCCTTGTAGCCACAGGTGGAGCGCTCTAGCCAGTGCTTGGGGTGAGCCAGCGGCCGTCCGCCGAGCTGCACGATGCGATCGGCGAGCTCATCAGCGTGCTCCAGTTCCTCCATGGCCAAGCGCTTGAGTTCTCCGGCCACGTGTCCTGCGAACCTACCCTCGAGCACTTTGGCTGTGACCCAGTACTGGTAGAAAGCGAGCCACTCGTCCGCATACGCGCGGTTGAGTTCTTCCAAGACCTTCTCCACGTTCTTACCTGCCAACTCTCTTGCCTTCTCTCCCATCTCTACCTCCTCTGCTAGTACGCGATGAACTTCGCCCGCGACGCCCCGCACACGGGGCAGTTCTCCGGGGCCTCTCCCTCGACCGTGTAGCCGCACACCGAGCAGATGTGCACGTCACCCAACGTCAGATCGCTTCCCCCTTGAAGCACGCCACGTGCCCGCTCGTACATGCCAGCATGGATCCGCTCTGCCTCAAGCGCGTAGTGGGTAGAGCGCACCGCTCCCGTCTCCCCTTGTAGCTTGGCCACCGCATGGTAGGCGGGGTACATGTCGTCGACCTCAAAGGTCTCCCCGCCGATCGCCACCCCCAGGTTGGCAACGCTGTCCCCGATCCCCCCAAGCTCGCGGAGGTGGTTCGCCGCGTGCACGCGCTCTGCGTGCGCGATCGCCCGGAACAGCCGTGCCAGGTTGGGCCTGCCTTCGCCTTCAGCCACATCTGCGAACAACAGGTACTTCATGTGGGCTTGGGATTCGCCGGCGAACGCGTCCTTGAGATTGGTCTCCGTCATCCTATGCATCGCTTGATCCCTCCTCGGATCCAGAACAGGCGCCACATCGCCCACGGAACGTGAGTTCGTGACCATGCACCTCCACGTCAGCGCTGAGTTTCGACCTGTCAAGCTCGTCCATATAGGGAATCGCCAGATCGATGATCCGCCCACAGGTGGTGCACACGAAGTGGTAGTGGGGCCCAGTGCGCCCGTCGAACCGATCCGCCCCCGCGCCGTAGAGTGCCCGAGCCTCCCGATCGTCGGCCAATGCCCTGAGCGTTCGGTACACCGTCGCCAGACTGATGGCCTCCCCCCGGTCACGGAGCATGCGGTACACACTCTCAGCGGTGGGGTGGTCCTCCATCTCGCGCAGCGCCTCAAGTACACTACGTCGTTGCCGTGTCCAGCGCCAGTTCTTGCTCATGTTTCTCATTTGCATTATAGCCAACCTCGCGCCTCCGTCCAACCCTTGCCGAGGGACACCCGGTCGACACCTGGAGGCCCTAGTCAGCCGAGTAGCAAAGCCTCAGGATCTCCGACCGGCTCAGGGCGATCCACCAGGGCGCCGAACTCGACTGCGCCAGCGCCGAGCGCGACCGAACCTGCGATGCGCCCATCCGGGTACAGTACGAGCTTACGGTAGCTCCCGACCTCGCGATCGGAGAACCGATGCTCGGTCAGCGGCCCCCCCTCGGGCTGGGTGTCGCCCGCACACACGAGATCCACACCCAGCACCTTCAGTCGGTTGGAGGGGATCGTGCCACGGTATTCCGCCGAGCCCCGCTCGTGCATGTTCGCCGCCGCGACCATCCCCTGCTCGCGCGCAGCGGCGACGGTCCCGTAGACGCGACCTTCCCACTCAGCCACATCCCCGGCTGCGAACACGGAACAGTCGGAGGTATTCACGAACGCATCGACGCGGACCCCGCGGGCAACATCCAGACCAGCTTGTGCCGGCAGCGTCGAGCGGCAGCGAATCCCGGCAGCCACAACGGCCAGTTCCGCCGGCAGCCGCTCCCCTGTCGAAAGCACTACACTATCCAGCGGTCCTCGCCCCACCAGTTCCAGTCCCGCGACACCTGCGTGCAATGCGATCCCGAACCTTCCCAGCACAGAAGCCAACACGGCCGAGCCCTCGTCGTCCAGTTGTCGTGGAAGGAGGCGCGGTTCGCGCTCCACGACCGCGACTCGCAGCCCGCGCGTCTGCAGCGCACGCGCCGTCTCCAGGCCGAGCCATCCCCCGCCGACCACGACGGCGTGACGCGACAGCGCCGCTCGGGCGACGATCTCATTCGCATCCAAAGCGCTGCGCAGGGTGAAGAGCTCCGCGCGCGGAGCCCCGGGGAAGCGCGGACAGGCGGCCTCCGCCCCGAGCGCGAGCAACAGCCTGTCATAGGTGAACCGGTCCCCAGAGTCCAGCTTCACCCCTCTCCGTATCAGATCGAGCTCAGTGACGGAAGCCGCCAGTCGGTAGTCGATCTCGTGATCGCGGAACCAGCCGCGTGAGAAGGGTGTGATCGCCGACAGCGTCTTCCTGCCGGCGATCACATCGATCAGCCCGGGCCGCAGGTAATACGGCACCGACTCGGCATCGAGCAGCGTAACCGCCGCATTGGGCGCGGCCGTGCGCAGCCGTTGGGCTGCCGTGACACCGGCGACGCCTCCCCCGGCGACCAGGAAACGCATGCGCTACCCCAGCTCCTCGAACATGTCCTTCGGGGCGCCGCACTCTGGGCAGACCCAGGACTCCGGCAACTCGTCGAACGGCGTCCCAGGCTGGATCCCTTGGGTGGGATCGCCTACCGTCGGATCGTAGATCCATCCACACACCGTGCACTCCCATTTGCTCATCTCCATTCACCTCCCCTCCTCGGGTCGGCCATTATAGCGGTCCCGTCCGTGTGTCCCCCCCCGATGCTGGGCTGCGGTATGATCGAGCCTGAAGGAGGAGACGCATGAAAATCTACATCAGCGCGGACATCGAAGGGGTAGCCGGCATCGCACACTGGGACGAGACCAAGGCAAGCAGCCAGGAGTACGCCCCCTTCCGGGAACGGATGACCCGCGAGGTCGCGGCAGCTTGCCGCGCCTGTCTGGACGCCGGCGCGGACGAGATCTGGGTGAAGGACGCACACGGCAACGGGCGCAACTTGGATGCCGAGACGCTGCCGGAGGAGGTGTCTCTGGTGCGTGGCTGGAGCGGCCACCCGTTCAGCATGGTCCAGGAGCTGGACAACTCCTTCGACGCGCTGCTGCTGCTGGGATACCACGCAGGCGCAGGCTCGGACGGGAACCCTCTGGCACACACATTCTCCGGACGGCTGTCGAGCCTGCTGCTCAACGGCCTGCCTGCCTCGGAGTTCCTGGTCAACGCCTACGCCGCGGCGTCGGTAGGCGTTCCCGTTCCGTTCGTTTCGGGCGACGCCGCTCTCTGCGAACACGTGCGCGAGGTGAATCCGGGGATCGTCACCTGGGCCAGCCTGCGTGGCGTGGGTGACTCTGTGGTCTCCTTACACCCCGAACGAGCCCGGAAGGGGATCGCCGAGGGTGTGCGGCATGCCCTGGCCGGTGACGTCGATCGCTGCCTGCTCACGCTGCCGTCCATGTTCCTTTGCGAGGCCACGTTCAGGCACCACGCACATGCCTACCGGGCCTCGTTCTACCCGGGGGCTCAGGCGTCGGGGAGCCACGGCGTCCGCTTCGCCTGCGAGGCATACCTAGACCTGTTGGCCTTCCTCTCCTTCGCCGTGTGAGGGCCGCCGGGGCTCAAACCGGAAGCTCGTTACGGTCTGTCGTACAATCGCCCTTTCGAGGAGGGGTCCATGTGCGGGATCTTCGGGGTGGTGGCACGTGATGAACGGCTGCTCGGCGAGCTCCTCGTCGAGGCAGGCCGCCGGCTCGCCTATCGAGGCTATGACTCGGTCGGCTGCGCGACCGTAGCGGATGACGGCACGGTCGATCTCCGCAAGGATGTAGGTCGAGTCGACGACGTCAACGAGCGGCTCCGTCTCGCAGAACTCCGCGGCCGCCGAGGCATGGTGCAGCTCAGATGGGCCACCTTTGGTGCCCCCTCCCACGAGAACGCCCAGCCTCACCTTGACTCCGACGGCGACCTCGTCGGAGCCCACAACGGCAACATCGTCAACAACGTCCAACTGCGGGAAGCGTTCCTCGCCGAAGGCATGACCGTGCGAGGCACGAACGACGGGGAGTCCTGCGTGCATGCAGTCGAGCGCTACGTCGACCGCGGACACCCCATGGAGGAGGCTGTCCGCCTAGCGACGCGAGATCTCGAGGGCGACTACGCCTTCGTCATCGGCTCTATCGACGACGACACGCTCTACGCGGTCAAGCAGGGCTCAGGGCTGGCCGCCGGCCTGGGAGACGACGCGACCTACATCTCATCGGACCTGCCAAGCCTCCTGCCGCTCACCCAACGCGTGGTGCGCCTGGAGGACGGGGAGATGGTCATCCTACGGTGGGACCGCGTCGAGATACGGCGAATCGAGGACGGCGTCCCGGTCGAGCGCGCCCCGGAGACGGTCGAGTGGGACGTCGAGGCGGCCCAGAAGGGAGGTCACGCGCACTTCATGCTCAAGGAGATCCACGAGCAACCGCGTCGGGCCCGTGACCTCCTGCACTACCTGGAAGCGTCCACCGAAGTGGCGGGGTTCCTGGAAGAGATTCGGACAGCACGACGTTTGTACCTCGTGGGGTGTGGGACCAGCTACCACGCGTGCCTGCTTGGGGCGGCGTCCCTCAACCGGCTGGCCGGCATCCCAGCGGTCGCCGCGCTCGCCCCCCAGTTCCGTGAAACCCTGGCCCACACGCTCTCCCCGCGTGATGTCGTGGTGTGGGTGAGCCAGAGCGGCGAGACCAAGGATGTCCTCAGCGCACTCAAAGGGGCGCGGGGCACAGGGGCACGTATGCTTGGCGTCCTCAACGTGATCGGCAGCTCACTCATGCACGCCTGCGACCGCTACCTCCCGCTCGTCTGCGGCTATGAGACGAGCGTCCCGGCCACGAAGACGTTCCTGAACCAGGCACTGCTCTTCATGTGGCTCGCGGATCGGCTGCGCCACGGAGGCACCCCCATCCGCTGGGAGGGGTTTCCCGAGCTCATCGAGGAGACGCTGCGCACCACGAGCGCTGGCGTGGACACCATCGCCGATCTTCTGGCGCCGCTCGCGGAGTCCTACACGCTGGGCTACGGCCTCACTCTGGGGATCGCCCTGGAAGGGGCGTTGAAGCTCAAGGAGGTCACGTACATCCACTGCGAGGGGATGCTGAGCTCTGAGTTCAAGCACGGGCCGCTCTCGGCGGTGCATGAGGGGTATCCAGTGTTGTTCGTCTGTGCCCCGGGCGACGCGCCGATGGTGGTCAGCCACGTGAGCGAGGTCACCTGCCGCGGAGGTGTGGCCGTAGCTGTAGCCGCCCCCGATGCCCTGCTCGCGGCCAACGTGCACCACCTTATCCAGCTTCCCCAAGCCGAGCCGGAGGTCACGGCACTCCTGGCGGTGCTCCCACTGCAGCTTGCCAGCTACCAGCTCAGCGTTCGCTTGGGCATCGATCCCGACTTCCCGCGCAACCTAAGCAAAACGCTTACCGTAGACTGAGCACCCGTCTCTAGTCCCAACGACGACGAGCGCGCGCGGTGATATCCTCATCGATGTCGATGAGGTGCTCGCGTTCTTCCGGAGGCGGCGCACTCGCGACACATTCCATCGTCGCCAGAACCGGAGGCGTGAAGAACCGACACAGTTGTGCATAGCTGTGCTGGGCACGGAAGCCGGCGCGGCGGGTATGGTAGCGGAGCGGCCACATTACATGGAGATGATCACGAGCCCGGGTGAGCGCCACATAGGTGAGCCTGAGCTCCTCCTCGATCTCCTCCGGCGTGCCGCACGCCATGTCCGAGGGGAGAAAGCCGTCGGCAGCGTGGATCACGTACACCACATCCCACTCGCAGCCCTTCGCGGAGTGGATGGTGGATAGGACGAGCCAGTCCTCGTCCTTGTGTGGGGGGCCAGCAAGATCGCTGGTGGAGTTCGGTGGGTCCAGCTGGAGATCCACCAGGAACTCGCGGCGACGGCCGTAACCAGAGGCGATCCAAATCAGGCTCTCCAGGTCGCGCCCCCGGGCCTCGGGGTTCTCGTAGAGCCTGCCGAGCATGGGGCCGTAGAAGGCCCGCACACGCTCGAGCTGCTCGGCCGGCGCCAGCTCGGGCACGGCGCGCAGCTCGCCCAGCAGCGCCCCCAGCCGTTCGAGGCCCTCCCGCGCGCCGCCGGGCGCCTTCAGTGAGGCGATCGCCGAAGGGTCATGGCCGTGCTCGGCGAGGTGCCCCATGGCGCGCCTTACCGTGACGGGCCCCACCCGCTCCAGCAGCTGGAGCACCCGAAACCAGGCCATCTCGTCCATCGGGTTCTCGGCCACGCGCAGAAAGGCAAGCGCGTCCTTGACGTGGGCCACCTCGAGGAAGCGTAGCCCGCCGTACTTGCGGAACGGTATGCCACGGCGCCCAAGCTCGAGCTCGAGCGTCGCCGAGAGGTGCGCGGCGCGGAACAACACCGCCTGGGCGTGCAGGGGGACCCCGCGGGCGTGGTGCTGCAGCACGCGCTCGATGACCTGCCGATCTTGATCGGCCTCGTCGGCGCACGTGAGGAGGACAGGCCGGGCTCCATCGCCCCGGGCGCTCCATAGATCCTTCGTGTACCGCTGTGTCGCCTGGGCGATGAGGAGGTTCGTGGTGGCAAGGATGGGCTGGACAGAGCGGTAGTTCCGCTCCAGGGGGAGTACGGTCGTCCCGGCGAACTCACCTGGGAAGTCAAGCATGTTGCGCACCTCGGCAGCGCGGAAGCTGTAGATGCTCTGCGCGTCGTCCCCGACGACCGTGAGGCCGGGGCGTGTCCGTCGCATCCCTCGGAGGATACGGGCCTGGACTCTGTTCGTGTCCTGGTATTCGTCGACCAGGATATGCTCGAACCTATCGGCGATTTTGTCCGCGACCGCGGAATCCGTCACGAGCTCAGCCCAGTAGAGCAGGAGATCGTCGAGATCCAGGACCCGACGGCCTTGCTTGCGTTCCTCGTAGTGGCGGAACAAGGATCGCAGCTCGCCTTCCCACTCGGCGCACCACGGGAACTGGCGCACCAGCACGTCCTCCAGCGCATCGCCCGCGTTAACGCATCGTGAGTAGATATCAAGACAGGTCGACTTGCGCGGGAAACGCCGGTCCGCATCGCGCAGTTCCAGCTCCTGTACCAGGAGTGCCATCAGGTCCTCGGCGTCGCCCCGATCGAGCACGGTGAAGTCCTCCGACAGTCCCGCTACAGCCCCGTAGATACGCAAGATGCGGTGCCCGACGGAGTGGAACGTCCCTCCCCACACCGTCCCCACCGACAGCCCGCTGCGCGCCAGGACCGCCGCCGCACGGGCGACCATCTCCTGAGCGGCCCGACGGGTGAAGGTGAGAAGCAGGATGCGTGAAGGATCCACGCCCGTGGCCACCAAGTACGCAACCCGGTAGGCGAGCGTGCGCGTCTTGCCCGTCCCCGCGCCGGCGACCACGAGCAGCGGGCCGCCCTCATGGGTCACGGCGGCACGTTGCTCGGGGTTCAGATCATCAAGCCACGGGAGTCGCCCTTCAACTGTGTTCATCGGCATCCACATGGCGCCTACGGCGCCATACAGGGGCATTGTGGCGTTTCCTTGCACGCCTCCGCAAGGCTCAGCTTTGCTGTCGGCTCCCGGGGCGCACTGCCGGGATGCCCTGTGCGCACAGAGGGCAGGCTTCGGGAGCGTAGAGCGGAAGGTCCATCTCGATCAGCGCATGCGGGCGGAATCCTCCGATGAGGGCACCGCCGGACCGGTCGACGAGGGCCGCAAGTCCCACCGGCTTGGCGCCCCTTGTGTGGATCAGCTCTAACACCTCCACGGTCGTCCGGCCGGTCGTGATCACGTCCTCGACCACCAGCACCCGTTCGCCCCGACGCAGGGTGAACCCACGCCGCAAGGTGAGTTCTCCTTCCGCATCCCTCTCGGGGAAGAGGAAGGGCACGCGCAGGCTGCGGGCCACCTCGTGACCGATCAGCACGCCGCCCATCGGAGGGGCCACCACCCGATCCACGGTCAGGTCCCCAAGGCGAGAGGCCAGGGCCGCTCCCAACCGCTCGGCGTGGTCGGGATGCTCGAGCACCTTGGCGCACTGGATGTAGGCTGTGCTGTGCATCCCGGACGAGAGTCGGAAGTGCCCCTCCAGGATCGCACCCGTGGAGACGAACAGCGTGCGCAGGTTCTCACACATCTGTACCTCCTTGCGCGCCATGCACGCACGCGGCCAGCTCACGCGCTGCCAGCCCAGGGTCGGCCGCCCCAAGGATGGAACGGGAGGCGTTCACGAGCAACAGGTGCCCCGGCGCCGCCTGCCTAAGCGTGCTCAGCTCGCCCCCTTGGGCCCCGACACCCGGCACGAGCCACGGAAGGGCAGGGCTCAGACCGTGCAAGCGCGCCGCACGGTCCGGCCGGGTCGCGCCGACCACTAGCCCAACCCGCCCGCCGTGAGCCGCGTCGAGTTCGATGGCCATCCGTCCCACCTCCAGGTACAGGGGGGGCTCCCCGTGGTCGAGCATGCGCCCGCTACGGAGGCTCGTGGGCGCCGCCACCAGGAAGGCGAACATCCCCGCCTCGAGAAAAGGCTCAGCGGCCTCTGGCCCCATGAACGGGCTCACCGTGATCGCATCGCCGTCCAGTGCGACTCCAGCCCGCGCATAGGCTGCCGTACTGGAACCGATGTCCCCGCGCTTTCCGTCCAGGATCACCATGGCCCGCGGCGACTCGGATCGTATCCGACGGATCACGCGGCCAAGCACGCGCCAGCCCACGCTGCCCATCGCCTCGTAGAACGCCAGGTTCGGCTTGAACGCCACCGCGTACGGCGCCGTGGCGATCACCACCTGCTCCAGTCTCGCGAGCACCGCCCGCGGCCCTCCAGGTACCAGACTCGGATGCGGGTCCAGCCCTACACACACTCCTACTGTCGGTCTACGTTCCATGTACCACCGCCAATCCTCCGCGATGGGCACAGGAGATAATCGTCTCGTAGCGAGCGATCTCCCGCCCCACAAGCCATGTCTCGAGCTCCGCCGTCAGCCTCCAGGGCAGGTCCGGGTCGACCATGGCCCCTGTGCCCACCCCGACGAGGTCGGCTCCGGCCATGGCCATCTCCAGCATCGCCCCCAGAGAGGTCACCCCGCCCGTCCCCACAATGGGAACACCGGGGAGCGCCGCACGCAGCGCGAACACCTTGGCCAAGGCCACCGGGAGCAGCGCCGGGCCGGAGAGCCCTCCGAACACCCGCGCGAACACGGGAAGGCCGGTGTTCCAGTCGATCCGCGTCCCCTGGATCGTGTTGCCCACCGTGAGGCCAGCCGCCCCGCCCCGCAGTGCCGCCTCGGCCACGCCCACGATGTCCTGCGAGTCCGGGGAGAGCTTGGCGAGCAGCGGCAAGGTCTGGTCCGTGCAGGCGCGTACCCAGCGGAAGGTCATCCCCGCCTCGAGCGCCGGCCGTGTTCCTTCGACATTCGGACAGGAGAGGTTCAGCTCCAGTGCATCGATCCCCTCAGTTCGACCCAGCTCCTGGGCGATCCACCCCGCCTCCTCTTCGTCCGCTGCGGCGAAGCTGACGATGATCCGGGTTCCGAGATCCTGTAGTTTCGGAAGGATCCGCTCCCGGAATGCCTCCAGTCCGGGATTGGTCAGCCCGACCGAGTTGAGCGTCCCCGCGGGTGCGTCCGCCAAGCGCGGCGCGGGGTTGCCGGCACGCGGAAGCCGCGTGATGGTTTTCGTCGTCAGCGCTCCCAGCCGCCCCATATCTCCGACGCTGGCCAGCTCAAGACCAAAACCCACCGGTCCCGACGCCAGCACCACCGGACCGGCGAAGGCAACGCCCAGCCGCCCGAGTTCTAGGCGGGCCATGCGAGCTCCTCGAGGGGGAAGGCCGGCCCGTCACGACACACGCAGAGCGCCCCCGCTGCGCCCAGCACCGAGCAGCCTTGGCATGCGCCGATCCCGCAGGCCATACGCTCCTCGATCACGAAGTACACCCCCGCACGACCCCGGAGGGGGTGGACCAGGGCGTCAAGCATCCCTTTCGGCCCACAGGCGAGCACGCCTTCCTCCTCGGCCAAGAAGCGCAGCGCGCGGGCCGATGCCGTTCCGTCCCTCTCGTCTTCGGCGATGAGCTGTACACCGGGAAGCAGCGCACGCACCGCACCGTTGCGGACACCCAGCACCGCATGCGAGACCAGGTCGGGACGTCTCTGCTGGAGGAAGCACAAGGGGGCGATGCCGCTGCCACCCCCCACGAGGAAGTACCTGCGGTCCGGCGCCAGCACGGAGGCGTACGACCGCCCGTAGGGGCCCCGGACCTCGAGAGGCTGTCCCGCCCGAGCTGTACCCAGCCTGCGTCGGACCTCCCCGTCGATCTTGATAAGGAAGGAGAGCATCGCCCCGTCCCCGGAGAGCACGGAGATGGGCCTGGGGAGCACGGGACCACCGGGAAGCCGTACCATCACGAACTGCCCCGGCTCGGGAGGGGAGAGCGGCGATGCGACCGCGATCTCCACCACCGCATAGCCTCCGGCACCCTCCACGCGGATCACCCGGGCCTGGCGCCACAAAAAAAGAGACCCCGCCGTCGGGGCCGCCTCATGTCGTTCCGCTCTCACGTTCACGTCCGATGAACCCCCTCGCTCACCGGAGTGATAGTATACCTTACCCGAGGCGGCGGGGCAACGCGCGCTAGCGCCACCTCCTCCGGTGGTGTACAGTGCGTACAACGTGCCGCGGTGAGCGCCTCGCTGGCCGCCTGAGCACAAAGGACTCAAGGAGAGGGAATGGCAGAGTTCCGGAAGAGCATGCACGACGTGAGTCACCTCGGGCTTCGCTGCGCAGAGTGCAGCGCAGATATCAAGGAACTTCCGTTCGAGCCGAAGAACGACCGGCCCGTGTACTGCAGCGACTGCGCGCGCAAGCGTCGGCCGCCGAAGGGTCCACGGTCGTCGTTCGGCCGACGGTAGGCATCCGCCCAGCGTTCTGTGGACGGGCCGGCCGAAAGACGCGCCGGCCCGTCTGTTTCAACGCTGGTCCCACAAACGCGCATGGTCTATGATGGGGGCAAAGGGGGGATAACCATGCCTAGGAGCCAACAGTCACCCAAGCCGCTGGACAAGATCTCTATCTACATCCCGCAGAAGAAGGCGGACAAGAACGTGATCGAACGCCTGCGGAAACTGGGCCAGAAGAAGGACCGATCGGTGAACTACATGGTGGTGGAGGCCATCATCCAGTATCTGAACCGGGAGGAGAAGAAGGCGTAGCCGGTGGGAGTATCTGTGCCCAGGCGAAGCCCACCTCGCTGCGAGAATCGCCATGCATGTAATTCCACCGCAGCCGATGGGGCTTCCCTGTTGCAGGCGCCAGCTTGACCATATAGGACATCAGAGGTAATGTATGGCAGGTGATCCACGATGACGCGCCCTATCTACCTCGACCACAGCGCGACCACCCGGGTGGCCCCCGAGGTCGTGGCGGCCATGGAACCCTACATGGGAGACCGTTTTGGGAATCCCTCGAGCTTGCATGCGCTCGGCCGTGAAGCACGCGCCGCCGTCGAGCACAGCAGGGAGACCATCGCCATGCACCTCGGCGCGAACACGAAGGAGATCGTGTTCACCGCAGGTGCCACGGAGGCCAACAACCTTGCCCTCATCGGTGCGGCCTTTGCCTCGGAGGAGAGGCGCCACATCATCACCACAGCGATCGAACACCACGCAGTCCTCCACACCGCCCAGTGGCTCCAATCGCAGGGCTTCCCGGTAACGGTTCTTGATGTCGATGCCGCCGGCCGGGTCGATGTGGACGCCGTCCGACAGGCTCTCCGGGAGGACACGCTGCTCGTCTCGATCATGGCTGGGAACAACGAGATTGGAACCCTCCAGCCGATCCAGGAAATCGGTACCATGTGTCGGGAGCGGGGGGTCCTCTTCCACACGGATGCGGTGCAGGCGTTCGGCAAGGTGCCGCTTCCTATGGACAGTGTAGACCTTCTCTCCGTGTCGGCGCACAAGCTCCATGGCCCCAAAGGTGTGGGGTTCCTGTACGTGCGGCGTGGCGTCAAGCTGGTCCCGCTCTTGCACGGCGGAGGCCACGAGGGGGGGCGCCGCAGCGGCACAGAGAACGTCCCCAGCATCGTCGGTCTCGGCGCGGCCACGGAGATCGCCTTCTCCGAGATGGAGAAACTCGCAACGCGCCTACGAGGGTTCCGCGCGCGCCTCATCGAAGGCGTCGCCGGGATCCCCGGCACGCGCCTCAACGGTCACCCAACCGAGAGCCTGCCCCACATCGCCAACTTCAGCTTCGAGGCCATCGAGGGCGAGGGGCTGGTGCTCAAGCTCGACGAGCTCGGTGTAGCCGTGTCCACCGGATCCGCATGTTCCTCTCCCGATCTCGAACCGAGCCACGTGCTCAGAGCCATCGGTGTGCCCATGTCCACGATCCACGGAAGCCTGCGCGTCAGCACTGGACGAGGGACGACCCCCGAGGAGATCGAGGCTTTCTTGGAGCATCTCCCGGGCGCGGTGGAGGCCCTGCGAGCTTTCTCGCCCTTCAAGGTAGGTGATCGCCGTGTACACTGACCGCGTCATGGATCACTTCCGCAATCCTCGCAACATGGGGAAGATGGACGACCCCTCCGCGGTGGGGCGGGTGGGACGGGTCGCCTGTGGGGATGTCATGTGGTTCTACATCAAGGTGGAGCCTGACGGAGACGGGCGCGAGATCATCACCGACGTCTCATGGGAAACGTTCGGCTGCACGGCCGCCATCGCCACATCCTCCATGGTCTCGGAGATCGCCAAGGGCAAGACGCTCGAGGAAGCGGTCACGATCACGAACCGTGACGCGGCCGAGCAGCTCGGAGGGCTACCCCCCATTAAGATGCACTGCTCGGCGCTCGCCGCCGATGCGCTGAACGAGGCCATCTACGCCTACCTGACCGAACGGGGCCGCGAGATCCCCGAAGCCCTCGCCAAGCGGCACGAGCGCGTGGCCAAGGAGATGGCCACCCTCGACAAGCGTTACCAGAACCTGCTCGAGGCCGAGGGTGAGCAGACCGGTTCGTCTCAATAGTACGCACACTACCCACAGGCCCTCCTGCCACGTAAGGAGGACGTGGTGGGGGTTCTCTCTCCCCCGCCGTCAAACGCACCATCCTCATCCTCCCAGTCAAGCCACGCGCTCCTGCGCTGGATTGCATCCACCTGTCTCCTACGACTTTGACGTGCTTTCACTCGCGTAGTAACGTGTTCCCCGCGCACGGTATGAGTGCTATGGAGACTCACGCTCAAGCGGCTCGAAGGCTTCTCTGGTGGAAGGCCCTGGGGCTCGCGGCGCTGTTCGTGGGCATCAACGTCGGCGTCGGGCTCCTCGGAGGGCTGATCGTCGGCCTGGTCGAAGGTCCCAGGGACCCGGACGTGTTCACCGGGGAGCACGCTCGCGCATGGCTGTGGGTGCTCGCATCGGGGATCGCGGTCGCCTCGCTGGCGGTCTGGAGCATCGGCCGTCGCTACGCCCGAGGCGCCACCCTCGGGCCTCGTGACGCCCTGCGTGCCACGCTTCGGTTTCTGATCCCAACGGTTCTGTTCGTGTTCGGCGCAAATCTTCTCCAGAACACGCTTCTTTGGCTGCTCCCGGTCACCCCCGAGCAGTACCTGGAATTCGCAGGCGAGATCGCCGACCTCCCGCTCGCTTCACTGCTGGTGGCGTTGGTTCTCGTGCCGGCGGTCTTCGAGGAGCTCGCCTTCAGGGGCGCGATCCAGCCGGGGCTGACCCGTGCCCACGGGCCGGTGGTCGGGGTGGTCTTCGCCACGCTTCTCTTCGCCTTGGTGCACGTCGAACCTTATCAGGCGATCGGGGTGTTCATCGGAGGCCTTGCCTTGGGGTATCTCAGGCACGTGTCCGAGACGATCGGGCCGGCGGTGATCGCCCACGCATTGGGGAACCTCATGGCCGTGCTCAGCATGCGCTCTGCGGATCCGGCCACGCCCGCGCCCTCCCTCGGACCCGGCGACCTCGCCTCCGCCGCCATCCTGGGAGTCGGCCTCGTCGCGCTGGCCGTCTTCCTCTGCACCCGGATCAGGCGCCGCCACCCCGAGGGTGCTCAAGAGCGGACAAGCCATGAAGAGAGCGCCGGGGGCCCGCTCCAAAGCTGAGCCCCCGGCACTTCAGGTCTGTCCTTCCGCCGGTGTATTCGCTAGAGGAGCTTCATCGACATGGAGACGCTCAGTTTCTTCGAGAGGCGCTCCGCCCCTGCGGGACGCGCGATCGCCATCTCCACGCCAACGGCCATCTCGCCCACGAAGAAGTTGACCCGCAGCGAGGCGGACATGGTGTCCACCGGATCCACGTCAGGCCGCTGCGTGCGCCGGGCGGTCGCCCGCGCAAACAGCGTACTCCCCGGTCCCATGGCGTACTCATAGGAAGCCGAGAGCGAAACCACACGCTGCTCAAGGATGTTCAGGGGGCCTGAAAGGCGTGCCCCCAGCAGGATCTGAGATCCCGGCTCCGGTGCCAGGGCGAGGTCTGCTCTGGCAGTCAACAGGAGATTCTGTTCCTGACCCTCCGGCACAAGCACCGGATAGCCGAGGCCCGCCTGGACCGCCCAACCACAGAAGCGCTTGTCGCCCGTGGCGACGACGATATCCTCCATCGCCAACACCGAGCGCGCGTCCACCTGAACACCGACGGCGTCCTCGATCTCATCCACCAACACGCCAACCAGTTCTTCCACGGTCTCGTACTCGATCCTGCGGCCGATCTCCTCGGCCACAGTCAGGAGGACATCGTCGGGCAAGCGCTCCGTCAGCACCTCACGCGTGAGCAAGAGCCTCTGGATTCGCATCGCCTTGGCCAGCGGCGTGACATCGGAAAACCGCCCGTAGCCTACGCCCAGATCGAGATCGAGTTCGAGCGGCTCGCCCACCGTCAAGCTGGCGTCATAGCCACCGAAGCCGAAGAGCGGCTGCTCCTCGAGCAGGTAGTAGCGCAGCGTGCCGGTGGATTGGGCGATCCCCTCCTGGGGTCGCAGGTCCCGGAGGGACAGCTCGCCCATCGCCGAGAGGGTGTACCCGAACGCGCGCGTGTCGTAGATGCTTCCGAAGTCGATCTGCAGCCGTCCTTCGCTCACCACGTCTTCCAGATCGAAGGCGCTCTCGGAGTAGAGGTACGAGAAGGACATCCGTGCGTTCGTGATCGATGTCTCCGGTGCACGGTAGTCACAGAGGGAGAGCGGCGAGGCGAAGAGAAGCGCCGGTGTACACGCCATCAGCAACAGAAAAACGGATCCCAACTTGTTCATGCCAACCTCCTTTTGCAGCACAGGCGTACCTATCCTGCTTACCCATTATACAGGGTCGACAGTACTCGACTCTCAGCCGGGGAGCTGCGCTGCCGCGAAGACTGCTCGAAAGCCACGCTTTGCTCGCCAGGGGATGCGCCCCCGGCCAACAAAAACGGCCCGCCGCGGGCGAGCCACACTATCCAGATACGACACGACAACCCTCCTGTCAAGGGGGCCAGCCGCGGGTTGGCGAGAGACCCGTCAGATTCTATCATCGGGCGCGATATGTTCGATCCTGTTGATGGAAGGGGGCAGTCCGCTTGATCGTCGTGGGGGTGGCCGGCCCAGCCGGTTCGGGGAAGTCCGCCGTGTGTCGCATGTTGGCGCGGCGCCAAGGGATAGCCCACGTGAACTGCGATGAACTGGCATGGAGGACCTACCGGCCCGGCGGTCCTGCCTATGTGCAACTGCTGGCTCGCTTCGGAGAGGAGATCCTCGACCCCAACGGGGCAGTGGACCGTGCACGGCTTGCCGAGCTCTGCCTTCGGGATCCCGACGCAAAGGGGGATCTGGAGGCGATCGTCCACCCCCACGTCATGAAGGCAGTCCGCCGAGCCATTGAGCACCACGCCCAAGCGGGAGCCCGGCTCGCGCTCGTCGAGGGCGCGCTGCTCCTCTCGTCACCTCACGTCGATCGCGCCATGTTCGACCTCTTCGTCTGGCTCCACGCACCCGAGGACGTCCGAAGGAGACGCCTCCTGGACGCAGGAGTCCCCTGGGAGCAAGTGGAGGCCAGATTCCACGCCCAACGGGATCTGTCCCCGCCGCTTGCGGGCAACGTGTACGCTGTGGAGACTTGTGGGACGCCGGCCCATGCGGCGCAGCGCGTGCTGTCCATCGTCCGTGAAGCCGTGGGCGCGGATAGCGCTCCCTAGGTCGGGCTCCTGCTCACGCTTCGACCAAGCGACCAGCTGAGCGTGCGGATCACATCCAGGTCGCAGTGCGGTACTGGCCCGTCCCGGGTCAGCTGCACCCGTTCATGTCCTTTGCCCGCCACCAGCACCGTGTCCCCCGGGCCGACCATGGCGACGGCGCGGCGGATGGCCGCAGCCCGGTCGGGTTCGATCGTGACCTCCACTCTCGTCGCCTTCAGCCCTCCGGCGATCTCGGTGGCGATGGTCGCGGGGTCCTCGGACTTGGGGTTGTCCGAGGTGATGATCGCTCCATCTGCCCAACTCCCTACCGCGCGGCCCATCAGTGGTCGCTTGCCCGGATCGCACTCGCCAGGTGCGCCGAATACGCACACGAGGCGACGCGCACCAGGACGCAGGGACGCCAGCATGGCTTCCAAGGCCTCGGGTGTGTGCGCGTAATCCACCACCACCTGAGCTCCCGTAGGAAAACGGAAGAGGCTGTACCTTCCCGGCGGAAGTCTCGCCCGGGATAGCCGCTCCAAGAGCGTGTCGCTCTCGACTCCGAGCGCCCAGGCCGTCGCGGCCGCCGCCAGGGCATTGCAGACGTTGTGTCGGCCTGGGAACGGCAGGCGGACCGAGGCGCTCCCCTCGGGGGTCACCAGCTCGAACGCTGCACTGGACACACCGAGGACGAGATCTCGCGCTGTGAATGCCCCACCGCGGAGCCCGTAGTCGACGGTGGTGCCCACGAAAGCCCCACGCACACGGTCCGCACGCGGATCGTCGGCGTTGACCACCGCAACGCCACCCCTTCGCACAAGCGCGAACAGCTGAAGCTTCGCTGCGAAGTAAGCCTCCTCGTCGCCATGGAAGTCAAGGTGGTCCCGCCCCAGCCCGGTGAACACGGCAGCAGCGAGCTCCGTGCCCGTGACCCGCTTCTGGACGATCCCGATCGAGGAAGCCTCGAATGCGAAGTGCTGTCTCCCCTTCTTGAGCGCCGTGGCGAGAAGCCGCTGGAGATCCGGCGCCTCCGGCGTGGTGACGCACGAGAGGCCCTCCCGCTCCATGCGCACCGTGGTCAGCGTCTCGCAGCCCGGGAGGAGCTGGCCCAGCAGATGGACGACGGTGGTCTTCCCGTTCGTGCCGGTGACTCCGATCGCTTCAAGGTGCCGCGAGGGATGGCCGTAGAAGGCCGCCGCCGCGTGCGCCATCGCTTTCCGCGCACACGGGACACCCAGGTAGGGAACCTGTAGATCCGGTGCACCCTCCTCGCCCGCGACCGCCACCGCGCCCCGCGCCGCCGCATCGGCAGCGTAGCGCTTCCCGTCGGTCGTGCGTCCCGGCAATGCGAAGAAGAGGTCCCCTGGCTCGACCCGGCGCGAGTCCCAGCTTATCCCGCTGATCGGCAGCCGAGCCCAGTCGGCGGCGAGGTCGGGGAGCAGCTCTCCCAGGTTCTTCATGAGCAGAGGGTAGGGGCTCGCAGCCGCACGAGGAAGGACACCCGACCCAGGGGCTCATCGCCAAAGGACGCGCACCCCTCGAGAGGGGTGCGCGTCACATGTGATGCTCGTGCACTCGAGCCTCAGAACCTGATGTAGATGCCCACCGAGGGACCGAAGAACATGTCGATGAGCGGGGGGTCCATGACCCCCATGAGTCTCACCTGGCCGAATACCCCGAACTGGTCCCCCAAGGGAAGCTCAGCGCCGCCCACCATGTTGAAGGTGATCAAGGCCTGCGCTTGCCCGATGGCCGTCGCCAGCACCATGAACAGCCCGGCCCCGGCGCCGACGTAGGGCGTAAACCCCTCGCCCCCAAAACGGAGGATGCCCGTGCCCTCGACGAGCACAAGATACACACCCTGTACGGCCAGCAGCATCGTGAGATTCGCTCGCGCTGCCAGAACGTCCCCGAGCGGGAACTGAGCGAAGACATCAAACCCCGGCGTCCCCCCCATGATGCCGGTGAAGAACACGCCGCCGACCCCCAACGTCGTCTGGGGACTAGCCTTGTCGTCATCGTCCGCCCACACAGGGAACGACAGCAAACAGAGCACCAGAACCGCCGCGACCACCCTACGCGCCATGTTGTGCCTCCTTAAGTCACGCAAGTGCGGCATTCTAGCACTGCTCGCCTGTGACGCCAACAAACTCGCACTGGCGCGCCACGGTGCTTGTCCTCTTGCGGCGCCTTTCTTACCATCCCTTGCACCAGGAGGGGATCATGTCCAAGAACGACCCGCACGCGCCGGAGGTGCGCGCCCCGCGTGGGACCGCACGGTCCTGCAAGGGATGGCTCCAGGAAGCGGCGCTCCGCATGCTGATGAACAACCTCGACCCGGAGGTCGCCGGTGACCCAGCCCACCTGATCGTCTATGGGGGCACAGGCAGGGCGGCACGCTCGTGGGAGGATTTCCATCACATCGTCCGCGTTCTACGAGAGCTGGATGATGACGAGACACTCGTGGTGCAGTCTGGGCGGGCGGCCGCTGTGTTCCGGACGCACGAGGACGCGCCGCGCGTGCTGATCAGCAACGCGATGCTCGTACCGGACTGGGCGACCTGGGAGAACTTCCGTGACCTCGAACGACAGGGCCTCACCATGTTCGGACAGATGACCGCCGGCTCGTGGATCTACATCGGGACCCAAGGCATTCTTCAGGGCACCTACGAGACGCTCGCCGAGGCGGCGCGGCGGCACTTCGGCGGGTCCCTCGCCGGACGATGGGTGCTCACCGCCGGACTGGGTGAGATGGGCGGGGCGCAGCCGCTGGCCGTCACCATGAACGAGGGGGTGGCCCTCGTCGTCGAGGTAAACCCGGACAAGATCGCGCGTCGTCTGGCGCTCGAACAGCTTGACACCTCGACAGAATCCCTGGACGGGGCGCTGGCACTCGTGCGCGAACACGTTGATCGTCGCCAACCCTTGTCCATCGGACTCCTCGGCAACGCGGCCGAGGTGCACGCCGAGCTCGTGCGGCGCGAGATGATCCCCGATGTCGTCACCGATCAGACGTCGGCCCACGATGAACTCGGTGGATACGTGCCCGCCGGGCTGGACTACCAAGAGGCCCTGGCGCTCCGCGAGCGGGACCCCCAGGAGTACATGGCCCGTGCCTTCGATTCCATGGCGTGCCACGTGGAGGCCATGGCCGCGATGCACGACGCAGGCGCCGTGGCGTTCGACTACGGCAACGCCCTGCGCGCCCAAGCCGAGAAGGCAGGGCTAGCGCACGAACGGGCGTTCAGCTTCCCCGGGTTCGTCGAGGCTTACATCCGACCCATGTTCTGCGAGGGCAAGGGGCCGTTCCGCTGGGTGGCGCTCTCCGGGGATCCGAAGGACATTGCCCGGACCGATCGCGCGATCACGGACCTCTTCCCCGACGATGCGGGCCTGCGCCGCTGGATCGAGAAGGCGCGACACAAGGTTCGTTTCCAGGGGCTGCCCGCCCGACTCTGTTGGCTCGGTTACGGCGACCGTGCCAGGGCCGGCGAGGTGTTCAACGACCTCGTCCGCACAGGAGAGGTCGGAGCGCCGATCGTCATCGGGCGGGACCATCTGGACTCGGGCTCGGTGGCCTCGCCCTATCGCGAGACGGAGGGCATGCGCGACGGCTCGGACGCCATCGCCGACTGGCCGATACTGAACGCTCTGCTCAACGCCGTCTGTGGCGCCAGCTGGGTGTCCGTGCACCACGGGGGTGGCGTAGGGATAGGCAAGTCGATCCATGCGGGGATGGTGGTCGTCGCCGATGGCACCCAGGACGCTGCACGGAGGCTCGAGCGGGTGCTCACCGCCGACCCAGGGCTCGGTGTTGCCCGTCACGTCGATGCCGGCTACGAGCGGGCGATCCATATCGCCGAGGAACGCGGCGTGCGCATTCCCCGATTGGGACGCTGACCATCTCGAGGCAGACAGAACGTGAGACGCAACTGCACCCTCAGGCCAGGGCCTCCGCGGCGAGCTCGTGGGCCCAGCGTATCGGCGGGGGGTGCACCCCGCCCCGGGTGAGGTCCGAGACCAGCGCCAGGGACGTGGTGACATCGGCGCGGTGCCCCGGAGACACGAACAGGGTCTGATTCCTCCCTGTCCGCAGGGCGCCGGCCACCGTCTCGTCCCCCATCACCACCGGGCGCCACTCGCCGAGCACCATCCCTGCGGTGTTCACCTCTCCGCAGAGACGGCGCTTGGCCACGCCAACGGTCGGATGATCGACGAACACCCCAAGATGGGATGCGATGCCCGCCCTCCTGGGGTGGAGGATTCCGTTTCCGTCTACCAGAAGGACATCGGCAGCAAGGCCGGCTTGATGTGCCCTCCGGACGGCCGCCAGATGCAAGGGCAGCTCCCGCCAGCTAAGGTAGCCTGAGACGTAGGGGAAGCGGACCTCCTCCTCCACCCACACGTAGTCCAGGAGTTCGCCATCCGAACCGCACAGGCAGTACACGCCGACGGCCCTACCGTCACGAAATCCGATGTCCAAGCCCGCGATGGATTCGATCTCCCCCAGCGGCTCCAGCTGCACGCGCGCGGCGATCTCCTCCTGTTCCTCCCGCAGGCGTGCCAGGGGACGGTCATCCGGGAAGTCCCAGAAGAAGTACGCCTCAAGCGGCTCCACGCCCTGCCCCACGATCCGTACACCCTCTGCCCTGAGCTGAGCGAGGGCGGCGGCGCTGTCGCCGAACTCCGAGCGGCCCGCCTCCCCCGAGGCGTACACGACGCGGTGGACGGGCGCACCGCGCGCCTCCAGCTCAGCGATCCAGGCACCGACGAAGCGCGCGGCGCTGCGATCCCCGAGCGCATCCGCCAGGGCGCGGAACGTCGTCACGCGCCCAGGAGGGACGGACCGGATCAGGCGCTCCGCGTACCCGACGAGATCCGGTGCGCTCAGCTCACCCGCCACAGCAGGGCGCGAGCACTTGAAAGGTCAGGGTCTCCGGCGGGGACTCGTCCCCGAAGTCGTCCTCGACGATCAGCCGCACCGTGGTCCAGCCGACCATGGTGTACGTGTGGCTCACCGTGGGCTGGCGCGTGGAGACGATCGCGGATCCGTCACCGAAGTCCCAGTGATACCACTCAACCGAGCCGTCGGGATCATAGGAGGCGCTCGCGTCGAACTCGACGCGTCTCTTGGCCGGCACCGTGCCGGCGTTCAGTGTGGGGACCTCAAAGCGGGCGACGGGTGGGAGCGAGCGTACATCGATCGTCCTGGAAGTCTGCGCAGTGTTGCCCGTCTCATCGCGCACTGTGAGGTAGACGGTGTACTTCCCGGGCACCGTATACGTGTGGCGCACGATCATCCCCTCGGCGGCGCCTTCGTGGTGCCCGTTCTCACGTTTGCCCAGGTCCCAGACGTACCTGGAGATCGCCTCCCCGTGGGACGCGGAGGCGTCGAACGTCACCTCGAGCGGGTAGGGTCCCCGGCCCGACTGCGGTTGCGTCCGGATGACTGCCTGCAGTCCAGGGGGCCGCGTGCAGCTCGCCAGAGCGATGCTCAAGACCAACATAGCCAGCAACACGAATTTCGTTCTCATAGCCTGCAAGTATATGCGCTCCATTTGCCACCACCACCAGAAGCGAGGGGCGCTCCGAGCGCCCCTCGCCGCACGCGGAAGCGGGCTCTCGCTACCTGCGTCCGCAGTTTCCGCCCGGACACGGCCGGACGTTCACGTTGGCCCACGTGGTATCCTCGGCGCCCTGGTCGTCACGGACCGTGAGGCGCACCCGGTAGTCCCCGGGCGAGTCGTAGGTGTGCGTCGCGTATTCGCCTGATCCAGAAGCGCCGTCACCGAACTCCCAGTCCCATTCGACGATCTCACCGTCGATATCGGAAGATCCCGAGCCATCGAAGATGATGAGCTCATCCTCGAAAGGATCGCGTGGCTGAAAGGAGATCCGTGCCGTGGGGGGATTGTTGACCGTGCGGATGGTCATGTTATCGCGCCCCACGCCCGACTCCCCGACGACGACCAGGGTCACGACGTACACACCTGGCACGGAGAACGTATGTTCCACACTGCGCCCCGATACGACCCCCGAGCCGTCTCCGAAGTCCCATAGCCACTCGGTGATCTCCCCCTGGGGATCCCTGGAGGCACCTGCATCGAAGCTCACGTCCAAGGGAGCCAGGCCCTGGCTGGGTTCCGCCCGGATGACCGCCATGGTGCCGGTCTGCGTCCGGTCGGGAAGGCAACCGGCCAGGCCGACCACGAGGGCCAGCAGCGCCAGGATCCCCCCTCGGCGCCAGCGCTTGCCTCTCACCGGCATGGGGTACCTCCAACGACCTCGATCTTGTGGGTCACGGTGTCCTTCTGCCCCACCTCATCCGTAATCGTCAGGGTCACGGGGTATGTCATGCCCGACCAGTACATGTGCTGCACCTCCGGTCCCTCGGACGACCACTCCCCGTCCCCGAACGACCACCGGTAGTCGACGATACGCCCGTTGGGACTCGAGGAATCGCTGGCATCGAACCAGATCGTCTCGCCGGTAGCAGGACGTTGCGGGGCGAATTTGAACGCCGCGGTCGGCTTGGGATGGTGGACGCGCAGCTCGGTGCTGCGCTCGTCCGACTGGCCTGCCGCATCGAACACGCGCAGGTTCACTTTATAGGTCCCGCCCCGCGTATAGGTGTGCGACACGATCGGACCCACTGCGCGCGACCCGTCGCCGAACTCCCATACGTACTCCACGATCTTCGCCCCTTGGTCCACCGACAGCGAGCCATCGAACGTCACGTTGAGCGGCGCCTCGCCCTCGGCCGGGCGCACGGCAAACAGGGCACGCGGCGGGCTCGACCTCCAGTTGTTCGTGCAACCGGCAAGGATCAAGACCAGAGCGCCCACCAAGAACGTGCCCGTCATGAGCAACCTTCTGTCTCGCATACCCACCTCCTCTCGCAGGTCCTACAGTGCAAACGCAACCGAGATCGTCAATCCGATCCACAGGCCGCTCATGTCCAGACGATCGCCTGCTCCATCCCGGTCGAGATCCATCGCCACACCTTCCGCCTGCGGCACCCCAAACGCGGCATACCGCAGCCCGGCTTCCGTTCCCACGTTGAACCCAGGGCGAATGGGCAAGCTCACGCGTACCGCGACCTGACCCAGGAAACTGGAAGCACGGTACACCGCCTCGCCCGTCCGCGGCTGGAACGGGAGTTCCCATCCCCCGGGAAGTGCGAAGGCCCCCGTGTAGCGCACCCAGGCGGCCGCCCATCCTCCGGCCGCCGAGAGCTCGACGACGCCGTCGAAGGCCGCCAGGCTCACCTCGATCAGCCCGCCCAGGAGGCCCACGTCGATGTCCAGTTCCACCTCATAGCTCTGGGCTCCCTGGCTCCACGTGCCGGAGGTGTGCGTGCCGTCCCGCAACATCAGCAACTGCCCTCCCAAGGAGAAGACGCCGCCGATCGACTGTCGCAGGCTCACTCCGGGCCCCCCTCGGAGGGGGGTCATCAGCGAGATGCTTCCCTCGACGTCCGCGCGTGCGTTCACATAACCGATCGTTGCGTTGGCAAGGATGACAAAGGTGTTGATGTCCGCCTGGACAGCCATGTGCCATTGGCCCGTCGAACCGACCGTGAGCGTGAGTGCGCTCGCGGGAAGGGTCACCCCTAGCAACACAACAAGCAGGATGGTGCGCATCACGTTCGCCTCCCTCGTGACGCAGGCTACGCCCCTGCGGGGGAGTTCACGAGGACAGGGCCGACGCGCGGGAGGGGGGTTTGTCACACTCCTGGGGCGCGGAGTTCCTGCGCCACCAGGTCAGCTGTCCTAAGCACAGAGGCGCGATCGACGTCCAAATGCGTCACCATACGGATTCTACGTCGATCGGCTCCGGCTCCCGCCGGGGAAGCGAGCACGCCGCGGGCCCGCAGGCGTGCGCAGACGTCCGCCGCGGCCACATCTCCGGTAAGCTCGAGCAGCACGATGTTCGTCTGGGGAGGGGAGATCCGCAGTCCAGCAAGACCGCCCAGCTCTTCTGCGAGCACGCGCGCATTGACGTGGTCGTCGGCCAGCCGCTCCACATGGTGCTCCAGAGCGTAGAGACCCGCCGCGGCGAGGATGCCGACCTGGCGCATACCTCCGCCAAGCGCCTTGCGCACACGTCGGGCGGACTTGACGAAGCGCCTCGAGCCGCACAGGAGAGAACCCACCGGACAGCCCAGTCCTTTGGACAGGCAGAACATCACCGAATCCGCGCCGGCAAGGAGCTCTCGGGCGGCGACACCGGTGGCGGCCTGCGCGTTGAGGATCCGGGCCCCGTCCACGTGGACCGGCACCCCGCAGGCGTGTGCCGCAGCGACGACCGCCTCCACGCGCGCACGGGGCCAGACCGTTCCGCCTGCGGCATTGTGCGTGTTCTCCACACAGACCAGGCCCGTCGGTGCCAAGTAGTAGACATCAGGGCGAACCGCTTCCTCCACCTGCCGGGCGGTGAACGCGCCGTCCACCCCTACGAGGGGATGGGGCATGACCCCCGAAAAGCGCGCCATCATGCCCAGTTCAACCTGCAGGATGTGCGACGAGGCCTCCAGCAGCACCTCGTCCCCGGGGTTGGTATGACAGGCCACCGCGATCTGGTTGCCCATGGTTCCCGAGGGGACGAACAGGGCTGCTTCCATCCCCATGAGCCGTGCAGCCATGTCCTCCAGGGCGCGCGTGGTCGGATCCTCTCCGTAGACATCGTCCCCCACCGCCGCTGCGGCCATCGCCGCTCGCATGGCGGGAGTGGGACGGGTCACCGTGTCCGACCTGAGATCGATCAACGCCATCCCTCCTCCCCGATGAGCGGCACGAACGTACAGGGACAGAGCACGGATTCCACAGGCTCGCCCCCCTCCAGACGTACCAGGACGAGCTGCTGATACGCGCGAGGCCCGACAGGAATCACCATCCTGCCCCCTTCCACAAGTTGCCTCACCAGCGAACGAGGGATGTCCGGCGCCGCCGCGGTCACCACGATCCCTGAGAAGGGCGCCTCCTCCGGCCAGCCCTTGGTGCCGTCGGCGACCCGAAACGCGATGTCCGTATACCCGAGGGAGGCGAGCAGTTTCGCCGCCGTCTCGGAGAGCTCTGGCAATCGCTCGACCGTGTACACACGTGCACCGAGTTCAGCCAGCACCGCCGCCTGGTACCCCGAGCCCGTGCCCACCTCAAGCACGCGATCGCCGGGGGTGACCTCGAGCACCTGCGCGGACAGGGCGACGATGAAGGGCTGTGAGATGGTCTGCCCTCCGCCTATGGGAAGCGGGCGGTCCTCGTAGGCCCAGGGCGCCAAGTCGGGCGGTACGAAGGCGTGCCGTGGCACACGTCCCATGGCAGCCAGCACCCGCTCATCGTGTATCCCTTCACGGTGCAGGGATTGCACAAGCGAGGCGCGCTGCTCGGCCAGTGTATGTCTATCCATTCGGGAACGGCGGACTAACTGCCCTCGTCCGCCCTGTCATCGGGCGCCTGCCGGTAGGCCTCGAGCGCGGCCCGTGCCTGCTCGAGTTGCGCTTCCGGGACGAGCACTTGCACCTCCGCCAGGCCGTCGGCCGTCACCGGGTAGACGGACGGCGGCACATGCGTGCGGAACTGGACCTCGATGCCTTCACCCGCGAGAAACCCCGCCACGAGGTTCGCCTCGACCTCCCCGATGGCTGCGAAAAGCGTCACCCATCTGTCCATCCTGCCTCCCTCAGATCCAGTTCGGAGTGTACCAACGTAATACACTGATGACCGTGGAGGGATCGCGGCCCCACGGACAGCCGAGGACATGTATCCAGTAGCGCGCGCTCCTCCGGCTCGAAATCCCGGTGATCCGACAGCACGAAAGCCGCGCCCGGGGTGAGCTCCGCCCGTCGCAGGAGCAGACCCTCCTCTTCGAGGAGGTAGGGTTGCCTCCCCGCCTCGCCGAGTTCGGCGATGACGTCGTTCAGGCCACCGGCGCGTACGGTGATGCCACTCGTGGAGCGCGCCACTTCTCCCGGTCCGAGCCCTGCGCCGCGGCTGATCGCCTTGCGCAAGAGTGCCGCAGTCGAGCGCTCGTCGGGGTTGAGATGCCGGAGCCAGGCGCCCTCAAGGGTGATGATCAGCTGGTCCCGGATGGCGAAGATCAACCGCACGTCCTTGCGTATCCCATGGGAAAGGAGAAACGCCTCCGTAGCGCAACGGCACAGGATGTCGATCCTCCCTGCCCCACCCGGAAGGTCCGACAAGGAGAAGTCCCCTTCCAGCGGCGCTGTGTGGCTCACGACGACGAAGGTGCGCATACGACGATGGTACTTGGCCCGTCAGGCGGGGACCAACAGGGCACCGGCGTCGGACACATGCCGGTCGGGCGCGACCGTGCACCTGCTAGGCTCCCAGTACGCATGAGCACAGTAAGGCTAACACTGATCTTGGTGTGCTGCCTGGGGACGGCGGCTGCGGCCACCGAAGCCACCGCCTTCATGGGGTTCATCTGGGAACCTGGCCTACTCCCGGGTTGGGATCTTCACGGAGAGCTCTCCCTCGGCCCCGCACAGCTCGGGCTCGCCGCCCTCGGCGAGGCGGAAAATCCGGTGTGGGCAGGGGGGACGGCCATGTTCTCCGGCAGCGGCCTGGCAGGCGGATGGCGCACCTGGTGGGATCCGGGGGACTCGCAGCTACGGTATGTGCAGGTCGAGTTCGGCGTCGCCGCTGGTGGGCACACCGCGCGGAGCGTCTTGGTGTGGGCCGACGCCGACGGATCGGGCGTTCTCAGTTGGGGCAGTTGGCTGCGCATCGGATGGCCCGAGGAGTACCCCGCAGGTTGGTCGGCCTCCATCGACCTCGGAGCGTCACGAACGAACCTGTCTCTGAGCCGTCCGGGCTACTGGCGAACTGCGGAAGGTGAGTTCACGCCAGGCATGGGAGCATGGGGGCTCGACTTCCGCGAGGCGGAGCTCGCACTGTGGCTGCACATGTGGCGCCTGGAAACGGTCCTCACATGGCCGTGGGGTTTCCAGTCCGCGCTTCTCTCCGGTGAGGTCCCGTTGGGCTGGCTGGTGATCAAACTGGAACAGGAATTCGCTCCGCACGGCAACACGCTCCGCGTCTGGCCCGAACTGCGCATCGCTGCCGGCTGCCTCGTCCTCTACTTCGACGTGCTCTGGAGCCCACCGCTCGTCCTTCACAGCGTACTTCTCGAGGGCATCGTACTGGAGGGGGGCCCACCGGGCGCGCACATCGAACTGGTCATCGACCTGGGGGAGTACGATCTTCTCGATGACCCTCATCGTGTGCGCCTCTCGGTGCAGCTACTGCGGGACTTCGGCACGGCCTACTCCATCCTGTTCCTTCAACAAGGGCCTCCCATCTTGACCTGGAGTCGCCTCGATCTAGGCTTTCGCGTTCACGTGTCTGCCAGTGTGGAGCTATCGACGCACATGTCCCTCGACACCGTCGGACTGGCACAGCTCAAGGGTTCTGTGCGCCTGTCCCTTCCCTCAGGTCTGTAAGCCCGTCTTAGGAAACCGTTTGCCGCGCGCGCCGGATGCCGTATCCTTCTCCGGAGGAGCATAGATGAACCATCCGACGCGTCCCGAAGGGCTGTCCCTGTATCGCCGCTGGCGCCCCCAGCGGTTCTCGGACGTGGTGGGCCAAGAGCTGGTCGTGGAGACGCTCCGCCGCGCCGTCGCGCAGGGGCGCACCGCGCACGCCTACCTCCTCTCCGGCCAGCGTGGCATCGGCAAGACCACCCTCGCCCGTATCCTCGCCCGTGCAGTCAACTGCACCGCGCTCGATGACGGCGAGCCGTGCAACCGCTGTGAGAGCTGCCTGCGCATCCTAGAGGGCCGGTCACTCGACGTGGTGGAGATCGACGGTGCGTCGAACCGCGGCATCGACCAGATCCGCCAATTGCGCGAGCAGGTCACCTATCTCCCGGCCGGCTCGCGCCGCAAGGTGTACATCATCGACGAGATCCACATGCTCACCGGAGAGGCCTTCAACGCGCTCCTCAAGACGCTCGAGGAGCCGCCCGCGCATGCCCTGTTCGTCTTCGCCACGACCGAGGCCCACAAGGTGCCGGCGACCGTCATTTCCCGGTGTCAGGCGTTCGAGCTCTCCCCGATCTCCGAGGAGCTCATCAGCGAGCTTCTTCTCAAGATCGCCGAGGAGGAGGGGTTGAAGCTGGACGAGGCAGCCGGGCGCCTCATTGCCCGCCGCAGCGGTGGTGCGCTGCGGGACGCCCTGGTCGTGCTGGAACAGCTGGCCCACGTCGGTTCGGTCTCCGAGGAATCGGTCGTCCAATTGCTCGGGCTGCCGAGAGCTGAGGACGTGGACCGGTTCGTCACGGCACTCTTGGAACAAGACGCGACCGCGGCCCTCTCGGCTCTGGGCATGCAAGCCCGAAAAGGGAGGGACATCGGTGTGTTCCTGGACGAGGCTGCAGTGCGCGCCCGCGATAGGGTCATCGCCGGAAACTCTGAACTGATACCCATCGCACGGCGGCTGATCGAGGTTCGAGCGGAGCTTCCTCGCGCCGTCTCCCGCTCGATCCACGTCGAACTGGCTGTGCTGGAGCTGTGTGGGCCGCCAAGGCCTGCCGCCTCGGGCGAGGCGCCATCTGCGAACGGCGCCCACGCGCCGTCGCCGCCCGTCTCCAAGGCACCGACCAGCGTCGAGGCGAGCCCAGGAGGCGTCGCGGTCGAGGAGGCGCGTGCACAGCCTCCGGGCACCGCGGGGGGACCCGCAGAGCGGCCCGACGATCCTTGGGAAGCGATGCTCGCCGCATGCGCTCAGGATCGCGTCTCCATCGCCGCGTTCCTGGCTCCGGCCCAGACCTCGTTCGTGGACGGTGTGCTCTGGATACGACTGCCTTCCGAGTGCCGCTACCACTACGAGGCCCTGCAGGCCCCGACGGAACGGGCGTACATGGAACGCATGGTCCAGGTGTATTTCGAAGGACTGCTCACTGTGCACGTGGAATGGGAAGGAGAGGGGCGCGAGGCGCTGACACTGGAAGAGTCGGCACGGCTCGCGGCTGAGATGCTCGAGGGAAAGGTCGTAGAAAAGGAGCACACATGAGAGGAATGGGGGACATGCGTCAGCTCATGCAACAGGCACAGAGATTGCAGAGCGAGCTGGCCGAACGGCAGCAGAAGATTGCCGAACTCAGGGTCGAGGCCTCGTCAGGGGGCGGCATGGTGCGCGCCGTGGTCACCGGGAATGGTGAGCTCTTGGAACTCTCCCTCGCCCCCGAGGTCGTGGATCCAGGGGATGTGGAGATGCTGCAGGACATGATCCTCGCCGCTGTACGGGAAGCTCAGACCCAGGCCAAGGAGCAGGCGAGCGCCATGATGGCCGATCTCACCGGCGGCCTTCCCCCGGGACTCGTCCCTTGATCGCGCCGCTGGAGGAGCTGCTTGCAGCGCTGACGCGTCTGCCGGCCATCGGGCGCCGATCGGCAGAGCGCATAGCGTTCTACCTCCTTGCCAAGCCCGATCATGCCGCACGGCTGGCCGAGGTGATCGGAGCGCTACACGAGAGGATCCACACCTGCGATCGTTGCGGGAACTTCGCCGAACGCGACCTGTGCCCTATCTGCGCCGATCCGCAGCGCGAAGCCTCGGCCCTCTGCGTGGTGGCGCGACCGTGGGAGATCGGCCACATCGAAAGGACGGGCGAATACCGTGGTCTGTACCACGTGCTGGGAGGGCTGGTCTCCCCTTCGTCGGGGGTGGAGGCGGAGGACCTCTCCGTGGATCCGCTGCTGGCGCGCGTGGCGAACGAAGGTGTGCAGGAGATCATCCTTGCCCTCGAGCCCAGACTGGAAGGAGAACTGACCGCAATGCACCTTCTGCGCAAGCTCAAGCCCCTGGGCGTGCGCGTCACCCAGATAGCCCAAGGGGTACCTGCAGGACGCGACTTGGAGTCCGCGGACGAGATCACCTTGGGCCGCGCCTTCCGCGGCCGGGTACCCCTATAGCGCCCATGGGCTGGGTGAAGTTCCTCGGCACCGCAGGTGCTCGGTTCGCGATGCTGCGCCAGCTTCGCTACTCGGCTGGCACGTGGCTCTGCCTCGACGAAATCGAGATCCTCATCGACCCCGGGCCGGGGACACTGCTACGGGCTCGCCGCGCCCGTCCGCCGCTGATGCCCGAGCGATTGGCGGCGATCGTGCTCTCCCACAGGCATCTCGACCACGCCGGAGACGTGAACGTGATGGTCGAAGCCATGTGCGGCGGCCGTGCGCGCCCCCGCGGCGCCCTGCTCGCCCCGGACGATGCGCTTCACGGGGACGATCCCGTCGTCCTCCGCTACGTCCGGCCGATGCTGGCGCACATCGACATCCTTCGGGAGGCGCAACCGCAGACGATCGCCTCGATCCGCCTCCAGCCCGTCCGACATCACCACGCCGTCATAACCTTCGGACTCGTCTTCGAGGGCAACGAGGGCCGCATCGGGTTCGTCGTCGACGGCCGATGCCGCGCAGAGGCGGAGGTACACTACTCCGGCTGTGACGTGCTCGTCCTCAACGTGGTGCGGCATGCGTGGAACCCCGATGTCGACCATCTGGCGTTCCCCGAGGCGGTGGAGCTGATCCGGGCCGCGCGCCCGCGCTGCGCGGTGCTCACACACTTCGGCACGACCATGCTGCGCGCCGGCCCACGGCGGCTGGCCGAACAGGCCAGCGAGGCCACAGGCATCCCGGTCGTCGCCGCCACCGACGGCCTCACCCTCGACTTCCCCCTCGAGGGAGCCGCAGCTCCACCCGAAGGCCGCTGAACTCCCTCCGGGTCAGCAGATCCGCGGCACGGGATCGCCGAGTGGCATATCGAGAAAGCGGCGCCCCCCCACCCCCGTGTCCACGATGACCCTGCCGGCATACGCGTCGGTGACCACTCCGATGACGACCGCATCGAGCCCCTGTGGATCCGCCCGCAGCGCCTCGACGACACCCTGTACCGTGTCCGGATGCACGCCAAGGACGACTCGTCCCTCACAGGCCACCTGCCAAGGATCGATCCCCAGGAGTTCGGCCAACCCGCGCACGTCCGACCGGACGGGCACGGCAGCCCCTTCGATCTCGATTCCCACGCCTGCCTTCCGGGCCATCTCGTTGAGCGCAGCGGCGAGGCCACCACGCGTCGGGTCCTTCATGGCGGTGATCCCGCCCACCGCCAGCGCCCGGGCAACCAGCGACCACACCGGCGCCACGTCGCTTGCGAGCCCCCCCTCGAGTTTGAGCTCGGCGCGCGCCGCCATGAGCGCCATCCCGTGGTCGCCCACCGGACCCGTGACCACGATCCGATCGCCCGACCGGAGCCCACTGTCGGTGACCACCCGTGCGGCCACGCCGAGCCCGGTGGTGTTGATCACCAACCCGTCCACCTCACCACGCCCCATGACCTTCGTGTCCCCGGCCACCAGGGCGACACCGAGCTCGGACAGTACCTCAGCACAGGAGTTCACAATGGTGCGAAGGTCGCGGAGCGGGAAACCCTCCTCGAGCACTAGCGCCAGCGTGCACACCCACGGGCGGGCTCCCATCACCGCCAGGTCGTTCACCGCACCGCATGCAGCCAGGCGTCCGATGTCGCCCCCGGGAAAGAAGAGCGGCTTGACCACATGGCTATCGGTGGTGATCACGAGTTCTCCTGGAGGAGGCGTGAGCACGGCGCCGTCGTCCAGGGCGTCAAGGCCGACGGGACCGGCGGCGCGCACGCGAAAGCGTGGCAGTACAAGCTCCCGGATGAGCTCCCCCATCACCTCGCCTCCCGCGCCGTGCAGGCCGACGACGTGCTCCGAGGCGTGACGGCTCACAGCGTCGGCCTCCCTCCATACCGATACCACACCTGGCAGGCCCCTTCGCTGCCCACCATGCACGGACCGACCGGGGCCACCGGTGTGCACGCCGTTCCAAAGAGCGGGCAGTCCGCAGGTGTCGCACGGGCCACGAGCACGTCGGCACACCGGCATCCCGGCGGGGTCTCGTCTCCTTCCTCAACGCGCACCTCGAAACGCTGTACCGCGTCGCACGTCGCGTGCTCGGCACGGATGTCGAGGCCTGATGCGGGCAAGTTCCCTATGCCGCGCCACCGCGCCGGTCCAACCTCGAAGGCTGCCTCGATCAGCGCAAGAGCGCGGGCGTTCCCCTCCTCGGTCACCGCACGTGGATAGGCGTTCTCGACTTCAGCCCGTCCCTGACGGAGTTGCTGCAGCAAGAGGACGATGCCGTAGAGCACGTCCAGGGGTTCGAACCCCGCCACCACCACCGGCACTCGGTGCCGGCGCACGAGCGCCTCGTACGCCCCGGCTCCGATGATCGTGGACACGTGCCCCGGAGCGAGAAACCCGTCGACCTGAACATCGGGCAGCTCCATCAGCGTCTCCAGGGCGGGGGGGATCAGCTTATGCGCGGCAAGCACGGAGAAGTTCGGTGGAGGCGCGTCCAAGATCACCGCCGCCGTCCCCGGCGCTGTGGTCTCGAACCCCACGGCGAAGAATATGACCTGGCGCTCGGGGTTTGCCCACGCCACCTCCACCGCGTCGGCCGCCGAGAGCACGGTACGCACATCGGCGCCGAGCCCGCGGGCTTCTTCCAGCGTGAGGTCCGTGCCGGGCACACGCAACATGTCGCCGAAGGCACACACGATCGCTCCCTGAAGGGCAATCTTGACCGCTCGGTCCAGATCCCGGGTCGAAGTCACACAGACAGGACAACCAGGTCCCTCGAGCACCTCGACGCCCTCAGGAAGGAGGGAGCGCAGACCATGCTCGGAGATGGCGATCTCGTGCGTGCCGCACACGTGGACGATCCGCACGAGGCGATCCGGCCGCAGGGACCTCAGCCGTTCGGCGAAGGCCCGGGCGCGGGCCGGGTCCCGCAGTGCGAGACGATCAGCCTCCCTCATCGGACGCGAGCATCTCGTCGAAGAGCTGGAGGGTTTCTTGGGCATCGTCGGGGTCGAGCCGCCGGATGGCAAAACCCGCGTGGACGAGTACGTAGTCACCAACCTCCACGTCCTCCCCCAGCGCATCAAGCCGGGCGCGGGCCCGCACGGCACCCGTGTCCACGGTGGCCACGTTCCCCTCCACAGCGACGATCTTGAGCGGAACAGCAAGACACATGGCTTACCTCCTCGGGCCATTCTACCTGGGGCACACGTTCGGCCCCACCGCTCAGTCCCTCAAGTGGCGCATCCGGTACCAGACGAGCGCCACATGCTCCCGGAGTGCCTGGGCCGAGCGCCAGAGCGTCTGGGAAGAGGGGACGAAGTCCCAAGCGCTGTGCACCAGCCGGGCCGCGTGGCCACAAGGCGCGGGCACAGCGCTGAGGCCGAGGTGCACGAACACCGCCATGGCGCGTGGCATGTGGAACGCGCTGGTGACGAGCACAAACGGCGCATCTCCGAGCAGTTCACGCACCGCGAGTGCGTTCTCGAATGTGTTCCTCGAGGCTGCCTCCCACCGGAGCGCGTCGGCAGGCACACCCAGCGCCCGCGCCGCCTGCGCCATGAGCGGCGCCTCGGCACGCCCCGCACCAGAGCCGATGCCTCCCACGAAGAGCAGAGGAACCGCCCCGTCCAGTTCCCGCCAGAGCCGAATCCCTTCGATCAACCGGTCCGTGCTCGAGGTCGACAGCGCGCTCGTGATGGGTCGCTCAGGGGTCCAGCCCTCGCCCCCTGTGAGGACGACCACCGCGGCCACAGGTCGGGCCGGCGGGATGTGCAGCGGTGGATACGCCTGCTCCAGCGGCCTGAGCACGAGGTCGGCACTCGGTCCCATGCTGAGGAAACACAGCGCGAACAGGATCAGGGTGAGACAGGCTCCCAACGCCTGACGCCGCAGCCAGGCCCAGATAGTCGCCCCGGCCAGCGCCACGAGCGCCACCGCCAGCGGATCGACGAGTGCATACACCGCTTGCCCCACCTCCCGATGCTCGCCCACCTTAGCCGCCGACCCCCACCCCGACAACCCCCCCACTTCCAAGGGGGTCAGGTCTTGAATTGCGGTGTGTGAAATGCTGCAACGAGATGACTTGCGCATCATTGGACCACTAGACTCTCTTGTTTGAACACCGCAATTCAAGATCTGACCCCCTCGGGGCGTGGTCTCTCGGCTGCCCTGCAAGGGCCGAAAGTCGGCCCGCAGCGGGTACACTTGTCCACAGGCAATCAGCACGGAGGTTCCCATGGAAGAGAAGAAACGGAAGCTATATCGAAGCCGCAGTGACGCGATCCTCGGCGGGGTATGCGGCGGTTTGGGGGCGTACCTGGGTGTCGACGCCAACATCGTCCGTCTCGTGTTCCTCCTTCTCCTCCTGGCAAGCGGCACCGGGCTGCTCGTGTACCTTGCTCTATGGCTGCTCGTCCCCCAGGAGGGAGCACAACCTTCCCCCGCTGAGCAGAGGCTCGAGGAAGGAGCGCAGGAGATCGCAGCCAAGGCACGTGAGCTCAGCGAACGTGTCCGCAACGCCGATCGACCGAACGACGCCTGGGTTGCGCTGGCCATCGGGATCGCTCTCGTGGCCATAGGCGCGGTCGTACTCCTGCATAATCTAGGACTCCCGGCCCTGTGGTGGATTCGCTGGGGCGTCGTCTGGCCCGTGGTGCTCATCTTGATCGGACTCGCCCTACTCCTTCGGCAGGGACGGAGGAGGTAGAGCCGTGCGCACACGTGGCCTTCTGTTCCCAGTAGTGCTCGTCCTGCTGGGCGTGCTTCTTCTCATGCGCAACCTTGGCGTGCTGGACTGGAACTTCGGTGATATCTTACGAACCTGGTGGCCCGCACTGGTCATCCTGTTGGGACTTGACCTCCTCTTCAGCCGGCGCCTGGGGAGCGCCATCGTCGCCCTGATCGTGCTCGCAGCCTTGGGCCTCGGCGCGTTCTTCTGGTTCCAATCGGGCGCCCACCTCGGGTGGGGGTCGAGAATCGAGAGATTCTCGATGCCGCTGGGCGATGCGCCGGCGGCGGAGGTCGTCCTGGCCACCGAGCGACCCTGGCGGCTCGTCCTCTCCCCTGGTCGGGATGCGGAGACCCTGGTCGGAGGGAAGTTCACGTTGGGCTGGCACGAGACACTCCGCAAGACGACGACGATCGAGGCCTCGGGCGCCTATGTTTCCCTGCAGGCCCGCGGCGCCTCGCCCCCCCCATGGCCATTCCGACGCGACGGGCTCGATTGGCAGATCTCCCTGACACCCTCCATCCCGCTGCGGCTGACGGTGAAGGCCGCCGGAGGCCACACGAGCCTGGAGCTCTCCCCCCTGCGCGTGGTCGAACTGCACCTCGCCCTGGGAGGCGGAGAGGCCATCGTGGAACTTCCGACCTCCACGCCGCTTCGCGGCTCGGTGGACGCCGAGCACGCGCACCTGACGGTGCGCGTCCGCCCTCCGATCGCTCTCCACCTGCGCCTCGACGGCGTGCCCGAGAAAGTGCGTGTGCCCGAGAGCTTCCTCGCCACCGAGGACGGCTGGCTGGCCCCCGACTACGGCGAGGCTACGGTGACGGCAGAACTCATCCTGCGGGCCCAAGGGGCGACCGTGATCGTCGAACAGGAGCGCTGAACCGCGGACGATGGGAGGCTTCGGGCTCACGGCCGCGGTCCCGGTTCTCGTCCTCATGGCGCTCGGTGCGTGGGCACGACGCCGCGGGCTACTGGGACAGGGCGACGAGCGCGTACTCAACGCGTATGTCTACTTCTTCGCACTCCCAGCGCTGTTCTTCTCCGAGCTTGCGGTCTCCCCGTTGAGCCTGGACACCGCACGGTTCGTGCTCGCGGGCAACCTCCCCGTCCTCGGCCTGGCGGCGCTGGTCGCCCTGGGGGG
>PWTC01000099.1 GCA_003563005.1 Candidatus Acetothermia bacterium | reverse complement strand
TATCGCGGAGTCGGGATCGAAGATGCCGGATGGCGTTTCACGCGACCAGTCTGGCTGTTCAGGGATCACATCCTCCAGAGCTCGACGTCCTCCACGCGGAACAAAGGCCGACCAGGGGTGCTTGCCGGCATGGATGATCCACCTCTGGAGCTCCCGCATGGAGGTCTGCTCACCAAGCAACGCGAGGAGCTTGTTGAGAACTGCCACCGTCAGCCGTGCGTCGCTGAGTGCTCGATGATGCTGCCCTTCGTTCGTTAAACCAAGATAGGTCGCGAGTTCCTGAAGTCTGCGGCTAGTCGGGGGATAGGTGCCGTCGCTATTGGGGCCTCCCGATTCGCCTACGCGTGGGAAGGCAATGTGCGCCAGATCGAGCACATCCAGACGCTTCTCGGAGGCACCGGGCAGGCGCTCTCGGGCAAGACTTGCATCCAGAAGAGGGAAGTCGTACCCCTGACCGTTGTATGCGGCGATTGCGGATGTTCCAAGGAAGCTGAGCAGCCCACTGAGGGCATCCCCAGCAAGGGAAGCTGTCTCAAGCATCGAAGGTTGTATCCCGGTGAGATCGACAGTCTCTGGTGTCAGTGGTCGCGTAGGACGCACCAGACTCTCGAATTCGTCTACGATCTTGCCATTCTCGACAAGGCATGCACCTATCTCGATGATCTCCTGTTCCTGCACAGCGGCACGGTCAATGTTGGCCTCAAGATCCAGAACCACCAGGCGGTCGAGTTTCATCCCTCGGGGGATGTTGGGGAGTCCATTCGTTCCACAGCCATCGCAATGGGAGACAAGGAGAGGTCCACCGGGAGCGCAAACTCCGCCGAAATACCTAGGAGGCAATCGTTAGCCGTTCTCTTCATCTGCCCACCATGGCGAGAACGGCACTCCCCGACATTGTGGCCTGCCCTAGAAGAGCTGGGTTCGCAGGTGAACCCGGCATCGAGAACACTCTCAGCTATCTTGTCCAGCTTCCAGAGCATCATACCTTCCACTGCATTATACACGATCTGGTAGATAGCGACCCACAACCAGCTATGCAACTGCGCCTCGCTGGGGAGAGAGTCCCCCGTGACTGCCCCACTGGGCTGCCCACGGGTGGGCCTGGACTTGAGGTAGGGGGGTGACCATTGAGGTGTCTAGGGGCCCCGTTGTTGTTTGGCTTTTTGGGCTTTCTCAGTTCCGGGAGTTGACAAGCATAGCGTGTGAGATCGGCAGTGGCTCCGAGTTCCTCACTGCCTGTTTGCAGGAGCAGCCGCCGGTAGAGTCCCAGGGCGTGGTGTAGATGTGGTGGGGGGAGGTCGGAGTGCCCTGTGGGTTGGGCAAGGCGACCTTGACAGGAAGGCCACCGGAGGGTTCCTTTGGAGCTATCAGGGACTAGAAGGAGGAACCCAACCGATGGCCGACGTGAGGATCGCACTGCGGGAGTTACTGCGCAAGTACAAGGCCGACACAGAGGTGGACGCCCTGAAGGAGGGCCTTGTGCTGCTTGTTCAAGAGCTGATGGAGGCGGAGGTGACGGAGAAGACCGGGGCGGAGAGGTACGAGCGAACGTGCGCCCGGCGTACGTACCGCAACGGGTACCGCCTGAGGCGGTGGGACACCCGGGTGGGCACGGTGAAGCTGCGGATCCCGAAAGTACGCCTGGGGAGTTACTTCCCGGCGTTGCTTGAGCCCCGGCGGAGGACGGAGAAGGCACTGCTTGCCGTAGTGCAAGAGGCGTACGTGCACGGTGTGAGCACGCGGAAGGTGGACGACCTCGTGCGCGCCCTGGGGATCGACGGGATGTCCCGAAGTGAAGTATCCAGGATTTGTGCAGCCCTGGACGAGCGGATGGAGGCGTTTCGGAACCGTCCGCTTGAGGGGGAGTACCCGTACGTGTGGCTGGATGCGACGGTGGTGAAGGTTCGTGAGGGTGGCCGTGTGGTCAACATGGCAGCGGTGGTGGCGGTGGGAGGGACCGCCGAGGGAGAGCGGGAGGTGCTGGGGTTCGACGTGGGACCTGCGGAGAGCTACGGGTTCTGGGTCACGTTCCTGCGGGGGATCGTTGGCCGGGGACTTGCGGGGGTGAAGCTCGTGATCTCGGATGCCCACGTTGGGCTGAAGCAGGCATTGTCCGAGGTGATGGCGGGGTCCTCGTGGCAGCGGTGTCGCGTGCACTTCATGCGGAACCTTCTTGGATTGGTACCGCGGGGAGCGCAGCAGCTGGTGGGAGCATGGGTGCGGACGATCTTTGCCCAACCCGACCAGGAGGCAGCGCGAGAACAGCTGGAGCTGGTGGCCAGCAGCTTGGAGAGCAACTACCCCAAGGCGGCTGAGCTACTCCGGGAGGCGGCGGAGGATGTGATCGCGCACATGGCGTTCCCGCAGGCTCACTGGAAGCGGATCCACTCGACGAACGTGCTCGAGCGCTTGCACCGGGAGGTCAAGAGGAGATGCAACGTCGTGGGGATCTTCCCCAACCCGGCGTCCGCGCTGCGGCTGATCGGGGCGATCCTGGAGGAACAGGGAGACGAGTGGCTGGCCGTGCGCCGCTACTTCAGCCGGGGATCGATGGCGAACCTCTACGCGGGATCCCCTCAGCACGAAGTCCCCGCCCTGGAGGTTCCGAAGGAGGTGATCCCCGTCTAGCTCGTCATGATCGACGAGGAACCCTTTCTACACCACTTGACGGGACGTGACCGAAGCTGTGCTCCGGATGTTCATCAGCAGTCCCTCCCGCCAGTCCTCGCAGCTTAGCGATACCCCCTTCGAGTCTGTACTTCTTCCGTGTCACCGGAGCCGTGACCGGTGGGCCAACTCGTATGGTGGATCACACTGGGGGCAGGTTAGCGGAGCCGGTGCTGGTCGGACAGCTCACCGACTGATCAGTCCAGCCGAAGCGGTGGCGATGCCGATACATCTCCCTGACAGACGTAACCCCGGCTTCAACTGCGCTGCCCCCACACTCATTGCCCAGACCAACTGACGTTGATCCTGGGCCAGTGCGACCCCCGCGAGCCGAGCCTCTTTCTATGGTGAGGCGACGAGGTTCAGGACGTCCCCTCGGCGCAATCGGCCATCGGCATCGGCCACTTCGTACACAACGAGCCGCCATCCAGCTGGATCCTTCTTCTGGCAGACGAGATAGCGGCCATCCGGCGACCAACTCGGATACAGGACATCGGCCGTCTCCTCGGGCGATACCGGCGACTCAGTCCGCGCATTGAGGTCATACACCCACGTCTCCCAGCGATCCTGACGGTAACGCATGAAGGCGATCAGATGGGGAAACCTCGGGTTCCAGCGTGGGAATGTGTCCGTGTACGGCGTGCCCACGATGAGTGTCACATCGGAGTCCGCCGCTTCCAGGCTCGCGGTGAAGATGTTGTTGCGCATCTCGTAGGCAACACGTTCTCCATCGGGACTCACC
>PWTC01000008.1 GCA_003563005.1 Candidatus Acetothermia bacterium | reverse complement strand
TCGCTGCTCCGCAGCGTGTGGGCCGTGAACCGCTCCACCCCCCGTGTGGGCGGGGCTTTGTCGAATCCGTCGAGTACAGCTTGGCCGTAGCCCACAATGCCGACAATGATGCATGCTGCCAACAAAAGCGCCCTACGCATCGTTGTTTCCTCCTTGTTCGCTCAACATGGCGCGCGAGCTTTCGCTTGCTAGGGGCCAGCCAGGGCGACCGAGAGCGATGCACGCAGCGCAAACCCATGCCGCTCGTTGTACTCAACCGCCATCTCGTAGCTGTGCACCGCGCTGTAGACGTTCCAGCCGAGCTGGAGAAGCCCCACCGCCCCCCATATGATGTTCCGGGTACGTCTGTCTGGAGCGTTGGCCGCAAGGGTCCCCCCCACGATCGGTATCGCCACGAACACCCCGAAATGGAGAATGCCGGTGCGCATATCGTCCTGCAGAGCTTGCCCCAGCCCTGGAACGAGTAACGACGCCACACCGTAGAGCAATGGCTCGCGCGGCCGTTCTCCCTGGGCCCAGCCAACGATCCCTCCGGCCCCGATGAGGGCTGCTACGAGTACTCCTACCAGAACTGCTCTTGACATGAACCCCACCCCTTTCCTTCGCGTTTTAACCCGCCCCGCCTCCCGAACCCGGGAGCGGGCCGTGTTCGCATCAGTCTACCACGCCACAATGATGGAAGGTAGGGGATAGCCGACCTAGCCAGCGGGCCATTCAAGCCCTTCACATCGCCAGGCCCTTAACGGCAAGGCGTGGCAGAGATGGGAGAGGGACGCCTGAGGGACCATCCCACCCCTTTCCTGAAGGGCGGAGGGCTAAGCCCCGCGGAGCCTAGCCCTCCTCAACGTCAGTACGCTGGCAGTATGCCCACACTGTCGAAACGCAACCGTGCCTGCCACCAATAGGGTTGCCCCCTGCTACTGAGCCACAAGCAGGCACACGCCGAGACCGACAGCTATGCCGATCAGGAACTCCAGTAGGGGAAACTGCCGTCTGAATCGGGCCCGGATTTCGTAGTCATCGCGCATCTCGATCGTGGTGTGCATGGCTGTCGGGTCCGCGATCGTCTCCGTATCCCCCGTCCAGCCGACGAACCGGTAACCACAATCGACCTCGACCCTCAGCTCGATCTCGGTGCAGTACGGGTAGACGAACACCCCTTCACCGGGCCCCACCACCTCGCCGCAATCGGCGCTGGAGATGACGAGGGTGTGGTCTTTACGTTCGAACACGGCCATGATCTCGTAGTCCTCGAGCATCGATTCGATGGTGGTGCTAGCGGCGTAAGGATCTGTGACCTCGTTGATGTCCCCGGTCCAGCCCACAAACCTGAAGCCGCAGTGGGCCTCGGCCTTAATGGGGATTGTCGTACAGTGCTCGTAGGTGAACACGCCCTCCCCGGGCACGATCACCTCGCCGCCTGCCGTGCTGGAAAGAGCGAGCTCATGGGTCTTCCGCTCGAACACGGCCACGATCTGGTACCTGCCAAGGATGGAGATGCTCGTGTGGGCCGCTTTCGGGTCGGCGATGGTGGCGCTGTCCCCGCGCCATTCGACGAACCGGTAGCCGGAGTCGGGTTTGGCGAGCAATTCCACTTCTGCGCGCTCCCCGAAGGCGAACACGCCTTCCCCCGGCATGGTGACCGTGCCGTGATCGGTGCTGGAAACGCTCAGCACGTACATGGTCCGCTCGAACACGGCGATGATCTCATAGTCACCGCGCATCTCGATCGTCGTGCGTGTTGCGCTCGGGTCGCTGATCCTGTCGATATCCCCGGCCCAACCCAGGAACTGATAGCCAGGAGAGGGCTCGGTCTTCAACTCGACCGTTTCGTGGTGTCCGAAGCTAAACACCCCTTCACCGGGAGCAGTCACCTTGCCGCCTTCCGTGCTGGAGACGGTGAGCTTATACTGTTTGGGCTCGAACTCCGCCCGGATCTCGTAGTTCCCAAGCATGGACTCGATGCTCGTGCTTGCCGCCCGTGTGTCCTGGATCTGACCGACATCCCCTGTCCAGCGCGAGAACCGATAGCCGGCCGCGGGCTCGGCGTGCAAGGGTACCTTTGAGCAGTGTGCGTAGTAGAAGGTGCCCTCCCCGGGGGTGGTCACCCTGCCGCCACCCGTGCTGGAGATGATCAGTCGATGGTCATCCCCCTCGAACACGGCCTTGATGGTGTAGTCGCCGAGCATCGAGTCGATGGTGGTATGCGGCGACATCGGGTCGGCGATCGCATTGACATCCCCGGTCCAACGTATGAACCGATAGTTGGGATCGGCGTGCGCCCGAAGCTCGACCTTCGTGCAGTGTGCATAGTAGAAGACGCCCTCGCCCGGCACGGTCACCCTGCCGCCACCCGTGCTGGAGACATCGAGCCGGTGATCCTTCGGCTGGAAGAGGGCCTTGATCGAATAGCCAGCGAGCATCTCCACGCGGGTGTGCGCAGCATTCGTGTCGTAGACCGTATCGATGTCTCCGGTCCAGCCCGCAAAGCTGTAGTTGGGATCCGCATGCGCCCGCAGCTCGACCTTCTTGCCGTGTTCGTAGAAGAACACGCCCTCGCCGGGCATGGACACCCTGCCCCCCTCTTCGCTGGAGACGATAAGGCGGTGCTTCTCCGGCTCGAATACGGCTCGGATCTCGTAGTCATCGAGCATCGAGTCAACGGTGGTGTGTGGGGACGTCGGGGCGTCCAGCTTCTCGATGTCCCCGATCCATCCGAGGAACCTGTAGTGCGGGTCCGCCTCGGCCCTCAGTTCCACCTTCGTGCAGTGTGCGTAGGTGAAGCTCCCTTCGCCGGGCTGCGTCACCGAACCGCCAGGGCTGCTCGAAAGGGTCAGCGTCACTTCACCGCCCGCCGCGACCAAGCCCAAGCCTAAGAACATCATCAGCGCCAAGATGAATGCCTGTTTCATCCTCAACCCCCTTGCACATATCCCGTCCGAACGCGTAGTTCCCTTCGCGCTCTACCCAGCCGGCCCGTTAGGCCCACGCAAGCGTTGCCATGCGACACCTGGGGTTCGATGCGCCATATCGCGCAACCGCCATGGGGTGCCTTGCCTGTTTGCTTCCGTATCCCCTCCCCATGCTGCTTTAGTCTCCTACACTATAGGGCGCCCCATGGGGAGGGGTCTGTAATGTGCACTACACCGGAGCGGCGAGGAGAGCGTTCGATGCAAACGTGCTGTTCAAGTTGGGATGCGTCTGTGGACGCTGAAAGCGGACATCTACTGGGGGTACCGCTAGGCGCGAGCGCCCCGCGCGCGCGTCAGCCCAGGTACAGCGCCGCGAGGGCGAACACCGCGAACCCGGCGAGCACGCTGAAAGCCCCGTAGCGCGCCCCGCCCTGACGGTCGGCGCGCGGGGTGATCTCCTCTACGAACACCAGGACGAGGACGCCGGAGCCGAACGCGAG
>PWTC01000030.1 GCA_003563005.1 Candidatus Acetothermia bacterium | reverse complement strand
GCCCGTCGCCATGAACGAGAGCTGGAAACCTGCCTCGAACACGGACCAGGGCCAGGCAGTCAGTACCCCAATCGCAACGCAGGAGAGACCACTGAGCGGGGCGAACCAACCGCGAAGCACCCAGCCCCGGTCCCAGAGGAGGACGAACGCCCCCAGGGTCGCGAACATGGCCGCCGCGCGGATCAAGGAGACCCGTGCGCCCCCCACGAGCACGTAGAAGGCGATGAGCGGTATCAGAAGGACATAACACCACGAAGGCTGCAGGCGAAGCCGACCGAGAAGCCACCATGCCCCGGCCGCCAGGATCCCTACGTGGAGGCCCGACAGCGCCAGGAGATGGGCTACACCGGCCTCTCGAAAGGCCTGGGCGTGATGGTCGGGCAGGAGCCCCCGCGCCCCCAAGAGCAAGGCCGCCATGAGGCGGTAACCCTCATCGGGAAGGCTCCGCGCCAGCCTACCCAGGGCGGCGCGGCGCAGCTCGGTGGCCCATGCATGCGGCCCTGGCGGTCCCGTGGCGATCACCGTACAAGACGAGGCCAGGAAGAGGCCACGGATGCCCCGGCGGGCGAGCTGTGCGGCCCAAGGCTCCGGCTCCGCAGGCACCCACCGTCCCTCGAGGCGTACAGTGTCACCGGGACCGGGGGCGGCCTCCGGTGACACGTAGGCCTGAACGCGCACTTGGGGACCGCCCGCGGCCCCGACATCGACGACGATCCCCACGGAAGCCCGCCGAGGATCGGGCATACCGACCACCCTCCCTGTCAGCGAAGTCAGCCCGGGAAGCTGATGGTCGAGGTGGTCTGACATGGGAGCACTCTGAGGCAGCGCGAGCCCCGCGCACAGCGCGGCGGCCCAGAGTGAAAGGGTACTACCACGGATCAACGCCGTCGTGAGCAGGAGCAGCCCCCCGGCAAGCGCCCAGGGGATCGCCCCCACGTGCACACCAAGGGCGGTTCCGAAGGCAAGCCCTGCCGCCACGCCAGGAATGAGCGCCTGCCGCATGTGTGTCCTCCTGGGTACCCGAGTATAATGAACGCGAAGAACTACCGACGAGGGGGTGACAGGTCTCGACGGGAGTATCAAGGTCAGGCGGCAAGCGGAGCCCCCATCAACTCCAAAAACTGATGGGACGGCAAAAACAAACGCCGACTATACAAACGTACCTGCCTACGCACTGAACTAGCGTAGGCCGTCCCCCGGATCCTCGCCCATGGGGTCCGGATGGGGCGTCGAACAGTGGGCTGGCGTTCACGGGGTGCCTACCGCCGTGCGCGCGAGAACAACGTAGGCTGTGGGCCAAGCGATCCTGCCTGTGGGAGCGCACGGCACCGAGCTCACAGAACACAGGCTAAGCTTGTAGAAGCCGAGCCGTCGATGCTTTCGGACGCGGGTTCGAATCCCGCCACCTCCACCAGGCTGCAGCGCCCTCGGAAGGGGGTGCTTCACGCGATCAGCTCTGTGGCTCGAACAGCAGGCCGCGCGCTATCGACCAACTCGGTGCCGCGCGCCACAAGAGAGGAGCGCTACGTGACATCGCTCGCCCCTGCCGTGATGGTGGCCTTGATCGGTGGGCTGGCCATCTCGCTGCAATCGTTGTTCTCCGGGACCATCGGGCACCGCGTGGGCGTGGCGGAGAGCACGTTCATCGTTCACGTCGGTGGAGTGCTGCTCGCCGGTCTGATCATGCTGGGCCTCCGGGGTGGGAACCTGAGCCAGTGGAGGGCTGTGCCTTGGTACACGCTGACCGCAGGTCTCCTCGGAGTCGCCATCGTTGCATCCGTCAGCTTCTCCGTGCCGCGGCTCGGGCTGGCCTCGACACTCACCCTGGCCATCCTGGCTCAGCTTCTCCTCGGGGCGCTGCTGGACCACTTCGGCTTGCTGGGAGCGGTGCCGCGCCCATTGGACCTGTGGCGGATCACCGGGCTCACCGCAGTGGCCCTGGGGACGTGGCTCGTGGTTCGCTGAGCCGGTCGCTCTTCAGGAAGCCACCAGCTTCTCCAGTTGCACCGCGAGCGCGTCGGCAGCCTGCGAGAACGACAGGCCACAGGCGAAGCTCGCTGCAGCTCCTCCCATCGCCGGCAAGGCTGCACGCTCTTTGAGGAGTTCCTGCAACCCGTCGCGCAGACCGACGGGCGATGCGGGCACGATGCGACCGAACTCCGGCCGGACGAGTTCGGCAGCGGAGCGGTGAGGTGTGGTCAGAACAGGCAGTCCGTGGGCCATTGCTTCCACCAGAGTGAGTCCATATGACTCGTGCCTGGAGGGGAACACATAGAGATCGGCAAGGGCCAGGTGCGCCGCCTTCTCGGTGCCGGTGATATAGCCGGGGAACACGACCCCCACACGCCTGAGCCGTGAGGCGAGTCTGCGGACCCTAGCTGCGAAACTGGCACCGTGGATGTAGGCCGCCTCGCCACAGATGAACACCCACAGCTCCTCTGTGGCGCTGGGGCGGCGTTCCCAGAGGCGAAGCCCCCTGAGGAGCAGGTCGTGTCCCTTCTCGGGGGAGATGCGGCTCAAGGTGATGAGGACCGTTCCTGACTCAGGGATACCGTAGCGCTGCCTCAGCTCATCCACCTTCATCGGGTCCGTCGAGCCGACATGACTCGTGAGGGAACCCCAGGGGACGACCGCCACGTCGGCCTCGCTGCGCCAGGGGTAAGCCGCACGCAGCACCTGGGCCATCCCCCTCGAGGGCACGACGAGCAGATCCGAATGCCGGGCGCACGCAGCCTGCTTCTCGAAGATGAGCTGCAACACTTCCGGCGCCAGGCGCATGAGTCTCAAGCGCTCCAGACCGCCGGCCACGCGCGCCAATGTCCGCGCGGAGACGCGGCCGCCTAGGTATGCGTTGGCCACGTAGTCCACTACGTCCACGTGGAGGATCGTTGCCTGCCGGTAACCCATCGCGCGGATGGCTCGAAAGTCGCCGGCCTCACAGATGTCGTTATGCAGAACGACCACCTCGCGGGGGTCCCATGCGCCCAACGCATCCCTGAGGTAGTCGGTCACACCGCGCTCGAAGGCCCGAGAGAAGCGCGCATACCCGCGCACGGTCAGGTCGGTGATCCTCTGGTTTTCCCCCGTCACGTTGTGGTAGCGCGTGTGCGGCAAGCTCCATCCGCTCCCACTGCCGGAACCGAGGACGATCAGCTCGCCACGGCCGGACTCGGCCCAGTGCTCCACCAGATGTCGTCCCACCTGAGCACCGCCTCCAAGCGGCAGTTCGCTCAGGTCATAACCGAGGTGCGCACCAGCGAACACGATCAAGGGCATCCGCGCACGCTACGACGTGCGGGGTCGGCCGTCCAGGGGGAGAACGCCCTAATTCCGTGTGCCCGACGGCGCGCCGCATGCACGCGCGGAAGTGCGCCAGCTCAAGGGGAGGTCATCGCGAACCAGAGCACGATGAGCG
>PWTC01000053.1 GCA_003563005.1 Candidatus Acetothermia bacterium | reverse complement strand
CAGAAGCGCGTCGAGGAGAGAAACTTCGAGATCCGGAAGCGGCTGCTCGACTACGACGCCATCATGGCCCGTCAGAGAGAAACGATCTACACCTCTCGCGAGGCACTGCTCTTCCCGGCCCCGGGACGTGAGCCTGACGACAGTATCGTGTGGGATCGGTTGGAGCAGATGGCGGACGAGTACGCGGAGTCGCTCGTCGAGCTGCACCTGCCGCCCGGGACTTCCCCGGAGGAAGAAGCATGCACCGAGCTCGCAGGCGAGCTGTCGCGCCTTGCCGAACCGGCCCCGTCGGCGGCCGAGCTCGGGACGGCCAAGACTCGGGATGAGCTTGTGGGGCGTCTGCAGGAGCTGCTTCGGGATCAACTGGAGCGGCAGCGTGAGCGTCTGTCGCCGCACTTCCCCAGTGTGGCGCGGATGGTCCTTCTGCGGACGCTCGATGAGAACTGGAGGATGCACCTTCTGGAGCTCGACGACCTCAGGGAGGGCATTGGATGGCGGGCCTACGGAGGTACCGACCCGCTGGTCGAGTTCCGGCGAGAGGCTCACCGCCTCTTCCAGCAGATGCTCGTACGCAGCGAGGAGCAGGCGATGCGGTTTCTTCTGTCACCCCGCCTCTCCGTGCGACCTCAGGAAGCTCCACCGCACAGCACCGTGTCGACCACGTCGACGACGGGGCCGCTGTCCGCGCCGCGAGAGCAGCAGACCAGGTTCGGTGCACCCAACAAGGATAAGCCGAGCCGAAACGCGCCGTGTCCCTGTGGCTCGGGCAAGAAGTACAAGCGTTGCTGCGGCAAACACGACGGCTGACATCTCGCGGGGCCGGGTTGACCTCGCGTGCGCATCCCCCTATCATTGCTGTTAGCAAAGTCATGGGGTGAATGCTAAATGCGAGGGCGAAGAGAACTCCTCCTCAAGGAGGCGGTGGATCAGTACATACGAACCCGTCGGCCGATCTCTTCCAGGGGTATCCTGGAGGAGTATCGCCATCCGTTCAGCTCCGCCACGGTTCGCAACGAGCTGGCGGCGCTGGAGCGGGGCGGGTATCTGTACAAGCCGTATCCCTCGTCAGGGAGGATCCCCACACGTGCGGGATTCCGTTTCTTCGCCGAATGGTTGCTCGAGCTGGGTGAGCTGCAGGAGCGGCCGGGAAATCTGCCGGCCGAGCGGGCAGAGATCGCGCCTCAACAGCTTCCGGAGCTCCTGAGGCGGACGGCGCTACTGCTGGCCAGCATGACCGGACAGATGGGGTTCGTGCTCGCTCCCCCGGTAGAGGACCTGCAGCTGGCGGGCCTGGTCATGCGCCAGGTGGCGCCGCGGGCGGTGCTCGTGGTTGTCCTGTCCCAGCTTGGCGTGGTCGAGTCACGGATCCTTCGCTTGCAGGAGGAGCTGGCGTCCGGCCAACTAGAAGAAGTGGAACGCCTGCTGTCGCAGCGCCTGCGAGGGATGCGCCTTCGCGACTTGGACCGGATGCAGGATCTCGAGCTCGACGGATGGCAGGATCCGACGGTGGTCGCAGCAGTGGGACTCCTGCAGAGCCTGGCGGCCGAGGAGCTCAGACGGCGCCTCTATGGGGAAGGGCTGGCCCACTTGTTGCGTGGCCTGGGCGAACAGGCGCCGGACGCGGCGCTCCACAGGATATGCGGCTTGGTTCGGCTCCTTGAGGATGAGCGGAGATTCGCCGCCCTCATCGAACATCTGCGCGCCGGAGAGTCTTCCCTCGCTGCCCACGTCGGGGCGGACGAGGCTGAAGAGCTTGCCGAACTGAGCGTGATCACCGCCCCTTACCTCAGTGGTGGCGGCGTGCTTGGTGTGATCGGGCCGCTGTGGTTGGACTACGCCCGCGCCTTCTCGGCGATACGTTACGTGGCGGGCCGACTGGCAGCGATCCTCGTGTTCGCCGAGGTCAAAGAGGGGGTGGAACGATGACTGATGAGCAGAAGACGCACGAGTCTACAGCTCAGGACATTGAGCAGCAGCTCGCGGCCAAGGATGAGGAGATCAAGGAGCTGAAGGACCGGGTGTTGCGGCTGCGTGCTGAGTTCGACAACTACCAGAAGCAGCTGGCCAAGGAAGTGGAGGAACTGGTCCAGCGGAGCTTGGATCAGGAGCTGCTGGATTTCCTTCCGGTCTACGATGCGCTTGAGGCCGCGTTCCGGGCGCATCAGCGCCATGAAGATCTGGAGGGTTTCGTCGAGGGGGTGGAGAGGATCTTCGCGCAGCTAGCTGCGGTGTTCGAGCGAAAGGGGTGTCGACCCTTCAACTCCTGCGGAAAGCGATTCGATCCCAGGTACCACGAAGCGTTGATCGCGGTCGACGATCCTCAGGACAAAGACACGATCGTGGAGGAATTCGAGCGGGGCTGGGAGCGGCAAGGCCGGGTGTTGCGGCCAGCCAAGGTGAAAGTGAGCCTCGGCCCCAAGGGAGGTGAACCACATGGCGGATAAGGAAAGAGTGATCGGAATTGACCTTGGCACGACTAACTCCTGTGTGGCCATCATGCGCGGGGGGCGTCCCGAGGTGATCCCCAACGCTGAGGGAGAGCGCGTCACGCCGTCGGCTGTTGTGTTCACCGATGGCGATGAGGTTCTGGTCGGGCAACTGGCCAAGCGCCAAGTGGTGCTCAACGCCGACCGAACGGTGCTTTCGGTGAAGAGGAAGATGGGGACTGACTGGCGGTTTAGCGTGAACCGAAACGGGAAGGAACAGGAGTACACGCCGGAGCAGCTCTCGGCGCTGATCCTTCAGAAGCTCAAGACGGATGCGGAGAGCTATCTCGGCGGGGCGATCCGCAAGGCGGTGATCACCGTCCCGGCGTACTTCAACAACCTTCAGCGCCAGGCGACGAAGGACGCCGGCAAGATCGCGGGGCTGGAAGTCTTGCACATCGTGAACGAGCCGACCGCCGCGGCGCTGGCGTACGGTCTGGACAAGCAGGAGGAGCAGACCATCCTTGTCTACGACCTCGGCGGCGGGACGTTTGACGTGTCCATTCTCGATCTTGGGGAGGGCACGGTCGAGGTTCGCGCGACGGACGGGGACACGAAGCTTGGCGGCGACGACTTCGACCGGGAGATCATGGACTGGCTGATCGAGGAGTTCCGCAAGGACACAGGAATCGATCTGCGCCAGGATCCACCGGCCATGCAGCGGCTCCGCGATGCAGCGGAGGGCGCCAAGAAGGAGCTTTCCAGCCGTATGGAGGCCAAGATCTCCTTGCCCTATCTCACCGCGGATGCCTCAGGCCCCAAACACCTGGAGAAGACGCTGAGCAGGGCGAAATTCGAGACCATGATCGAGCCTTACCTGGAGCGCACCATGAACAAGCTCGATGCTGCGCTTCAGGCGGCGGGGATGAAACCCGAGGACATCCAGCAAGTCGTGCTCGTAGGAGGGTCCACGCGTATTCCCAAGGTGCAAGAGCTGGTCTCTCAGCGCTTCTCCAAGGGGAGGATCAACCGCGACATCAACCCCGACGAGGTGGTGGCCCTGGGTGCGGCGGTCGACGCGGCCATCCTGAGCCACGACATCGATGAGGTAGTCCTTCTGGACGTCACACCGCTTGCCCTGTCCATCGAGACGCTTGGGGGTGTGGCTACGCCCATCGTCGAACGGAACACGACGATCCCTGTTGAGCGGACCAAGACGTTCACAACTGCCGAGGACTATCAGTCCCAGGTCGAGATCCACGTGGTACAAGGGGAACGGAAGATGGCCGCGGACAATAAGTCCTTGGGACGGTTCGTGCTCGAGGGGATCCCACCCGCGCCGCGCGGGACGCCGCAGATCGACGTCGCGTTCCACATCGATGCGGATGGCATCCTGAACGTCACCGCTAAGGACAAGGCTACTGGGAAGAGCGCGTCCATCACCATCAAGGAAACGTCACGGCTTTCTGAGACGGAGATCGAGCGTATGAAGAAGGAGGCCGAGGAACACGCCGAGGAAGACCGGCGCAAGGCCGAGGAAGTCGAGACGCGTAACCAGGCCGATCAGCTTGTGTACGCGGTCGAGAAGTCCCTTGCCGACCTTGGAGACAAGGTCCCGGCCACCAAGCGCGGGGAGATCGAGGCGGCGATCCGCGATTTGAAGGCGAAGATCGAGTCGAGGGCCGACGCGGCCACCTTGCGGGGAGCCATGGAGGCTCTGAAGAAGGAGGCCGGGGAGATCGCTGCGGCCGCCTACCAGGCAGCCTCTGGTGCCGAGGCCGGTAGCGGCGAAGAGCAGGAGTCCTCGCAGGGGGACGATTCGGACTATATCGACTACGAGAAGGAGTAATCCTTGCCGAGGGACTACTACGAGGTGCTCGGTGTGGCCCGCGATGCCTCTCAGGAGGAGATCAAGCGGGCCTACCGGCGCCTCGCCAAGAAGTACCATCCCCATGTCTACAAGGGGGATAAGAGCGAGGCTGACCGGCGCTTCCGCGAGGTCGCCGAGGCGTACGAAGTCCTGTCGGACCCGGAGAAGCGTTCCCAGTACGACCGTTTCGGACACGCAGGGCCATCGCAGGGCTTCGATTTCGGGCCTGCCGACTTCCGGCGTGCCCGGGAGACGTTTGCTGAGTCCTTTGGGGCGTCGGCTTTCGATGAGATCTTCAACCTGTTCTTCACGGATGGCATGCAGGGCAGGACGCGGACACGCCAAGGGCGCGCCCGTCCCGGTGAGGATCTCGAGTACCGCATCCGTGTCAGCCTGGAGGATGCGGCGTTTGGCGCGAACGTCAAAGCCACGGTGCCGCGCTTCGTGCGCTGCGATGACTGTGGAGGATCGGGGGCCGAGGCGGACAGCGGGGTCGAGACCTGCGCCACCTGCAAAGGGACGGGACAGGTCCAGTACAGGCGCATGAGCATGCTGGGCTCATTTGTGAACGTGCGGCCATGCCCAGAGTGCCAAGGCACAGGGGAGGTCGTCGCCAGGCCCTGCCGCAAGTGCAGGGGTGGGGGCCGGGTCAAGGAACGCAGCGAGATCACGATCACCATCCCCAAGGGGATCGAGAACGGTGCTCGCCTCCGATTGCGTGGGCAAGGCAACGCGGGGGTGGCCGGCGGTCCTACGGGGGACCTGTTCATCGTCGTGGAGATCCAGCCGCATCCGGTGTTTCGCAGACACGGGGCCGATCTTGAGGTCGAGGTTCCGGTGAGCTACGCCACGCTTGTCTTGGGAGGAGAGATCCGGGTTCCGACGCTTGAAGGGGAGGAGAAGCTGAAGGTGCCCCCGGGCACGACGCTCGACGAGCAGTTGAAGGTACCGGGGAGCGGATTGCCGCAGGGTACACGTAGAGGAGACCTACGCGTCCGCCTGTCGTTGATCGTGCCCAAGCGGATCTCCCGGCGCCAGCGCGAGCTGCTCCGCGAACTCGCCGCCACCCTCAAGGAGTAGAAAAAGGGGACAGGCTTCATTTTCTCCCTGTCCAGCACTGCACTCTCGCGCTTCACTGGGACTGGAGTCCTCGTTGAATCGCTCTTCTCGTGCCGCTGATCTGCTGCTCAGGGAAGTCGCTGTGTGGCCAGGCTCCTCCAAGAACCCGTCTGGGACAGCATGAAAATGAAGCCTGTCCCCTTTTCTCTACAGGCGGAAGCCTTCGCCGAGGTACGCGAGGCGCGAGCCCTGGTCGGCGACGATCTCCTCCGGCGTACCGGCGAACAGCATCGCTCCGTGGTGGATGAGATACGCCCTGTCCGTGATGCTCAGCGTGTCTCGCACGTTGTGGTCGCAGATCGCGATCCCTATACCTCGCCGGGCCAGGGTGCGCAAGGTGGCCGAGAGATCCCGCACCGTGAGCGGGTCCACTCCGGAGAACGGCTCGTCGAGGAGGAGGAACAGCGGATCGGTCACCAAGGCACGTGCGATCTCCACGCGTCGCCTCTCGCCGGCGGACAGGGTGGACACCGAACGCTTGAGGAACGGATCCAGGCCGAGTTCGGCGACGACCTCGTGCACACGTCTGTCCCATGTGCTCCCGAGGCCGTCGAGCGCGAGCTGGAGGTTCCCCCGGACGGTGGTGCGCAGGAACACCGAGGGTTCCTGGGGAAGGTAGTGGATGCCCAGACGGGAACGCTGGAAGAAGGGCAAGCGTTCGATGGGTGTACCGTCCAGCAACACCTGGCCCGCGTCCGCCCTCAGAAAGCCCACGATCAGGTAGAACGTGGTCGTCTTGCCGGCCCCGTTGGGCCCAAGCAGCCCTGTCAGCTCGGTAGACGTAAAGGAGAGGGAGAGATCATCCACGGCCTTGTACCGACCGAAGAAGCGGACGAGGCCGCGCCCCTCAAGGACGTGCTTTGAGTCTTGCATTCTTAAGGGTGAAGACGTTGTCATGCAGGTGGGCCGAGATCTCCTCTCCTAGCATATCCATCCCATGGCCGGAGAGCCGGACATCGCGCGCGGTCAGTATCCCCTCGGTGATGCTGTAGCTTCCTGCGGCGAACGTGCCCGCCCAGCCGTCCGTCTCGAATTCGCCACGGCCGAGTTCCACTGGGCGCCCGGGGCGCCAGCGGCCTTCCTCGCAGCGGACGATCAGTCCCTCGGCCGTGGCCGTGACGTCCCAGAGCACGAGCTCGTCATCCCAGCGGCCGCGCTCGCAGACGATGACGAACCCTTCCCAGACCACCTCGAGCCCCTCCGACAGCTCCCACGTGCGCCCCAGCGGGCCCGTATGAAGAAGGCCCGTCGTTGCTGTGGCCTGCTCTACACCCTGGTGATAGAGTCGGATCGTGGCGTCCTCGCCGCGCCAACCTTGTTCTGTGCGAGCCAGGTGCTCGAGCTGGATCTCCCAGCGAGGCTGACCGGCGGAGTCGTACACAGTGAGCCAGGGTGCGTCGACACGGGCAGCCTGCCCCACAACGGCTGCGATGAGCACGGCGAGTCCGGTCAGGAAGCGCATGCCCTCAAGAACCCCACGAAGAGGGGATGTGGTCGAAGGGGCCTGCTCGTGAACTCCGGGTGGAACTGGACGCCGACATACCAGGGATGTCCCGGTATCTCGACGACCTCGACCAGGCGCCCGTCCGGCGATGCGGCCGCTGCACGCATTCCCGCTCGCTCGAACGCTTCCAGGTAGTCGGGGTTGAACTCGTAACGGTGTCGGTGGCGCTCCCCGATCCGTTCACTTCCATAGCAGTGCTGCGTGCGGGTTTCGGGGGATAGGACGGCCGGGTACTCACCGAGCCGCATGGTGCCGCCCTTGTCTGTGACGCCTCCCTGCTCGGGCAGCAGGGCGATCACGGGATGAGGCGTCGCAGGATCGAATTCGGTCGAGTGCGCCCCCTGGAGGCCGAGCTCCGAGCGTGCGAACGCGACGACCGCACAGTGCATGCCCAGGCAGATGCCCAGGTAGGGTGTGCCTGAGCGTCGCGCATGCTCGGCCGCCTGTATCTTCCCGTCGACTCCCCTTTCGCCGAACCCGCCGGGAACGAGTATGCCGTCGATGTCCTCCAGAAGCTCTGGGCGGGCGGCGATGTCCCCGGAGGGGATCCACACCGGCTGCACGCCGGTACGCAGAGCGGCGCCCGCGTGGCGCAGCGCCTCTAAGATGCTCATGTAGGCATCGTGGAGCTCCACGTACTTCCCCACAATGCCAATCCTCACGTGGCGCTCTGGGTTTTTGAGGTTATGCACGAACTCTTTCCACCCAGTGAGGTCTCCCTCTGTCCTCGCAATCCCTAGTCTCTTGAGCAGCTTGGCGTCCGCGCCCTCTTCACGGAGCACTAGGGGGACCTCGTAGATGCTTTCGACGTCACGCTCCTCGATGACGTTCTCCGGTGCCACGTCGCAGAAGAGGGCGATCTTGCGCCTGAGGGCAGCCGTGAGCTCCCGGGGTGTGCGCGCGACGATGAAGTCGGGTTGGATCCCAGCAGCACGAAGCTCGCGCACCGAGTGTTGGGTGGGCTTGGTCTTGAGTTCGCCCGTGGTGGACAGCACAGGGACATAGCTGAGGTGGACGAACGCGGCGTCCTCGCGTGGAACCTCATCCTGAAGCTGGCGCAGTGCCTCCAAGAACGGCAGTCCCTCGATATCGCCGACCGTACCCCCGATCTCGACGATGGTGACCTCGGCCTCTGTGGCCCCCTGCGCCCGCCGCACGAGGCGCTTGATCTCATCGGTGACGTGGGGGATGACCTGTACGGTCTGGCCCAGGTAGTCGCCGCGACGTTCGGCGCGCAGTACGTTCCAGTAGACCTGCCCCGTGGTGAGATAGTTCACCGCCCCGAGATTCTGGTCGGTGAACCGTTCGTAATGGCCGATGTCAAGATCCGTCTCTTGCCCGTCGCGTGTGACGAACACCTCTCCGTGTTCGTAGGGGTTCATGGTTCCCGCATCCACGTTGATGTAAGGGTCAGCCTTCTGGAGCGTCACATGCACACCGCTGGCGCCCAAAATGGCGCCCAACGAGGCCGTCACGACCCCTTTGCCGAGCCCGGAGATCACTCCGCCGGTGACGAACAAGTACTTGCCCACGGGAAGATCATTGTAGCTCTCCTCCCGCCGACTCGAAACCCCGGCATCACGGCCGCAAGCAATAGGCCTGCAGGAGCGCGCCCCGCCGTCGGGCATCGTTGCCACAGGGGGCACGATCGGTATAATGCCGGCCTGGGAGAGTGACAGGATGAGAACGTTCTTGCAGGTCCTCTTTTTCCTGGATGCCGTGGCCTTGATGGGGATCATCCTCCTTCAGATGTCGGAGCATGCCACGCTGGGCGGTGCGTTCGGTGCGGGGATGTCCAGCACCGTGTTCGGACGAGATGTGTCCCGTGATCCCAAACGGATCGCCACAGCGATCCTGGGAGCGGGTTTTCTGCTGCTGGGGGCGATCCTCGCGGTCATCCCGGCGTGACCGGGCGCGGCGCCGCACCGTGCTGAACTTGGCCTCCGGGACCTTTTGTTCGGCGACGATGGGAGAAGGCGGCGTGTGGTGAAGATTGTCCTTGGCACACGAAACCCAGCGAAGCTCTCCGAAATGCTACGCATTCTCGGTGACATCCCTGGGATCATCTGGGTTGACTTCCGGGCACTGCCCTTCCCTGAGCCGCAAGAGGACGGAGTTACTTTCAGGGCGAACGCTGAACACAAGGCGCGTGAGATCTGCTGCCACACGGGGCTTCCTGCTCTGGCCGAGGACTCCGGTCTTGAGGTCGAGGCACTTGGCGGCGCACCGGGAGTCCTCTCCGCCAGATTCGCCGGTCTTGAAAAGGACAGCAACGCGAACACCCAACTGCTCCTGCGTAAGTTGCACGGTTCGACGAACCGTCGGGCGCAGTTCACCAGCTTCGCCGTACTCGCCCACCCTGACGGGAGGAGATGGCAAGGTGAGGGCGTCCTGCAGGGCGCGATCACGTCGGAGCCGAGGGGAACCGGGGGGTTCGGCTACGATCCGGTGTTCATCCCCTTGGGCGAGCAGCGGACCCTGGCCGAGATGCTCCCTGAGGAGAAAGACGCGATCTCCCATCGAAGACGGGCCTTGGAAGCACTCCGATCGGTGATCGTCGAGCTCGCCGCGCGCGGCTAGTGTCTGGGCTTCGTCAGCTCGCTTGGCGCGGAGATGTGCCGGGGTGACGCCATAAGCGTCGTGCTGAAAGCCAGACGCCGAAGCCCACGATGAGCAAGACGCTCGCTAGTTGGGCAGCTCGGAGTGGACCTAGCATGAGGGCATCGCCTCGGACGTACTCGATGGGGAAGCGGATGAGTCCGTACCCGATCCCGTACACCGCTGTCAGGAAGCCGGGGGAGTGCTTCCGCTTCCGCAATCGGAGGAGCAGCCCGAACAGGATTAGCATTCCCGCCATTTCGTAGAGCATGGCCGGGTGGAGCGGCTGTCCGGGGTAGGTGTCGCCGGCCGGCGTCCCCCGTGGGAACACCAAGCCCCACGGAAGGTTGGTCGGCGTACCGAACGCGTCTCCGTTGAGGAAGTTTCCCAGCCTTCCTAGTGCCTGCCCCAGGGCAAGAGCGGGCACGGCGATGTCGGTCAGCAGCCAGAAAGCAAGGCTCTTGCGGCGGCTGAAGATCCACAGGCCCAGGGCTCCGCCCAGGATGCCCCCGTGGATGGCCAGCCCACCACGCCAGAGCTTGAGGATCTCCAGTGGTGCCCCGCGATAAGCATCCCACTCGAACGCCACGTAGTAGACCCTTGCGCCGATAAGGGCCAGGGGGATGGTGAGGATCAGCAGATCGAGTACCTGTTCCGCGCCGATGGGGAGGCCTCTGCGGCGGGCATCTGCGCGGATGAGGAAGTAGCCGAGGACGAAGGAGATCACGTACATAAGTCCGTAGTAACGGATCTCGAGCGGTCCGAGTTGCAAAAAGACTGGATGCACATCTGCCCCCTTTGGGTCCCCATTATAGGGCGTGCGCCCGCGTTGTCGCGGCAGGCGTTGTGACACCTGAAGACGCGGGGCGAACCCTCTACGAGGCTCTGTCGGCAAGCGGGGTCAGAGCTTTAGTTTTGGTGTCGTCTGTCCCTTGGGTTGGCCAGATGTCCTGAAGAGAGGACACGTGACACCAAAACTAAAGCTCTGACCCCATTGTGTGCGGTTCACGCTCTTCCGACTTGGCAGATGGACAGCCTCCGCTGGCAGAGCCCACTGCCATACAATGTGGATGTGAGTCATCGGTTGAGGCTCTGTGCATCTGTGGCGTCGGGCGTTCTGCTCTGGGGTTCGTTCTGGCCCGGGTGGAGCTGGCTGGTGTGGATCGCGTGTGTGCCTCTTCTCATTGCGCTCCGAGATGTAGGAACGCGGCGCGGCGCATTTCTTGGGTGGATCTTCGGGCTTGTCTACTTCGGTCTCCAGCTCTCATTCGTGCTGGCACTGTGGCCATTCGCGGGTGCCCTCATCGTGCCGGCTTGGGCGCTGCTGGTTCTCTACGCAGCACTTTTTCCGCTCGTCTTCGGTGGGGTAGCGGGGCGCTGGTCCTCTCCGTGGATGTGGGCCGGTGCATTCGTGCTCGTGGAGGTCGTCCGCTCGCTGGGCCCCCTTGGTCTGACGTTCGGGGCACTTCACGCGGCGCTTGGCGATACACCGTTCACCGCGGCAGCCGCCTTCGGCGGTCCGTGGGCCCTCTCACTCGCACCCGCCTGGACGTCCGCGGCCCTGGCTGAGGGCTTGCGCAGACCGCTCTGGCTCGTGGCAGCTGTGCTGGGGCCGGTGGTGCTGGTGTTGCTGGCGATGGTACCGTTGCCTTCAGAGGAAGGAGAGGTTCTCTCCGTCGCGCTCCTTCAGCCCAACGTGCCTCAGGAGCTACGCCTCGAGTCGGATGTCACGCGTCATCTGCTCAGCCTTTACCGGGGGATGCTGGAGGAGGTACCTGACGGGACCGAACTCGTGGTGCTACCCGAGAACGTGATGGACGTGTCGCTCCTGGCACGGGCTGATTACCGGCACCCCTTCGCAGCGGCCGCGGCAGCCACGGAGGCCGATCTCCTGGTAGGGACCTACGAGGCCCATCCCAGTGCGATGCACAACGTCGTTCTTTGGATCGCGCCTACGGAGGAGGTGGCGGGGGTGTACGCCAAGACGCACCTTGTGCCTTTTGGTGAATACCTGCCGGGGCGTGCGTTGTGGGACGCGCTCGGGCTCGGGGGGTTGCTCGCGGGGTTGTTGCCCTACGACCTCGCGCCGGGGGACAGGCTTGAGCCCCTGGCACGTTACGGGGTGATGATCTGCTTCGAGTCGCAGGTTCCCGGCATCGCCAGGACGCTGGTACGGCGAGGAGCACGGTTGCTGGTGGTTCCTACCAACGACGCGTGGTTCGGCCGCGCGAGGCTCCTCGAAGAGCATTTCCTTATGGGATCTCTGCGGGCTGCGGAACAGGGCCGGCCGCTCGTGCAGGTGGGGACCACCGGTGTGACGGGGGCGTTCGACGCTCGGGGGAGAGAACTCGCACGCCTCCCTGTCGGTGTTCGTGCCATTGCGAGCGTGGATCTCCCCACCGAGGTGCGGCGCACACCCTACACGTTGACCGGGGACGCACCGTTGTTGGCTGTCGCGGCCCTCCTCATGATGGTCGGGCTCGCCACAGCAAAGCGGCCCCGCCGGGGGCGGGGCCGCGGAGGTCGGATGTAGAGGGAGACTTCAGGGTTCTACCACAATGGTAATCGTGGCAGTGTCGGTGTGATCCTCGTCGTCCCATACTGTAAGCGTGGCAAGATATGTCTGAGGATCGACCTCGGTGTGTGTATAGGTCCGCTCTAGGTTCGCTCGCACGAGCGGGTCCGCCGAGAGGCCGTCCTGGGACTCGGAAACGACGTCCGAACCGGGACAGTGGAGCGACCACTTCACGATGGTGCGGCCAGGAGCTGGATCAGCCTGGAAATCGAACCACACGGTGTCGCCGCTGGTGATGGTCAGGGTGGGATCGGGATCGTCGAAGTTCACCGTATCTAAGCCATCATCCACGCTGAAGGCGGTGATCTCCGGCGGCGGGCTGGTGACGGTGATCGTCACCGGATCGCTGGTGGCTTCGTTGTCATCCGCATCTTTCACGGTCACGGTCGCGGAGTACACCCCAGGGTCCGGGTAGGTGCGTGGAGGCAACGTTAGCGAGAAACTGTAGGTGTTCACGCTCCCCGAGAGGGTATTGCCATCGCCGTAGTCCAGTTCCCAGCTGACGATCTTCGGGCCGGTTGCCGGGGTAATATCCCCGGCGACGGTGAAGGCCACGTCCAGGGGTGCGTTGCCGCTCGTATTGACACCTGAAAGGCTAGCGCTCAATGCTGGTGCAGCCGGTGCGCTCACGGTGATCGTCCGCGTGGCAGTGGACGTGCGCCCTCTGGAGTCCTGCACGGTCAGCGTTGCCGTATACGTCTTGGGATAGGTGGCCGTGTCGTCGTACGCATACGTGT
>PWTC01000027.1 GCA_003563005.1 Candidatus Acetothermia bacterium | reverse complement strand
GGTGATCTGCGCGGAGAGACCCTGAGGCGGACCGGTGGCTCTTCGCTCGACCCTGAACGAGTCCCGGTCTGCCATCCCCGTGGCCACGCCCTGAGCGAGGCCGTTAGGCGAGCTTGCCGGTGGCTGACGGGTTGGATGAGCACTTGCTCCGTTGAGTGCCTGAATGGGAGTCGCTATCCTCCCAACATGATCATCCGTTGCACCGAGCGAGCCCGGAAGAGACTGCGGCTGGAACCGACCGACTTTGCCGACATTGCCGATGGCCCGCCCTCCCTCAAGGAGTGGTACTGCAACTGCCTTGTGCTCCAGCGTCGGCCATTCTTCCTTGTGACACACGCCCAGACACTCTTGTCGTTCTGGATGCCTGTTGCTGGCCACGCCAGCCGGCCGGCTTTCAGCGTGGCGACGCGGAAGTACGCGCGCAAGGCGCTTGCCGAAGTGGGAGTAGACGAAACCTCAGCAGCTAAGGTACTGGACGACGGGCCGGACCTGTTCTCCAAGACCTCCGACCGCGGTGTGCTCGGCTCCATGGTCGACTTCGCCTATATGTCGAAGGCTGTCCTTGCGCATCAAGGCGGGCTTGGACATGTCAGCTTGGACGAGATGAACGGCTTGATGAACCGCTCGCCGATGAGCAAGCTCGGCATGCAGGCTCCCGATCAAGCGATCCTGCGTGCGGTTCTAGGGGGCGAACATCTCCCCGAGCGCAGACAGTGACTTCTCGATCGCCTGAGGTGAGAGCCGCCCGAGCTTCTTCACGAGCCGTGCCCGGTCCACGGCACGGATCTGGTCGAGGACGATGTGCCCATCCTTGCCCTGGAATCGGCACGCAACTCGGAACGGGTACCCGTGGCTCCCGGTCGTGAGAGGGGCAACGATGTACGTTCCCATGTGCACGTTCAGTTCATCCGGCGACACGATGACACAGGGGCGTGCTTTCCTGATCTCACGGCCTCGCGAAGGATCCAGAGAAACCAAGAAGACGTCACCTCGGCGCACCTCCTCCTGCTTCACCACTCCCACTCCTCTGCATCGAACCGGGTGGGAACATAGGGATCCAGAGGAACATCTTCGCTACGCTCAGCCGCGGCCTGGGCAGCCTCCGCCCATCCTCTGCGCGGCCTCCCAGCTGAAGAGATCACGATCTCCTTATCGCGGACCTCCAGGTCAATCTCCTCCGTCAGGCCTGCCTGCTCGATGAGCGCCTTCGGCAGGCGTACGCCTCTCGAATTGCCGATCCTCACGATTCTAGTCCTCAGCATCATCGGACACCCCCAACGTGCTTACATTGTAAGCACCACCTCCGTACCTCGTCAAGATCCACCTGCAGGGGCAACACCCCGGCCAACCAACAACGGTACGCTTGGGCGATCGTCCGGTAGACTGCCTTGGGGAGGTGGACGTGGAAGCAGAAGAGCAATCCTCCAGGTCCTTCGAGCAAGTCGACCCGATCATAGATCAGATCAACGCCGCCCACGGGAGGGCCTACAGGTTGGTTGAACGCTTCAAGACAGGTGAGCAGGGTGCCTATCGCATCGCCGAACCGGGATGCCCTCCTGTTGTGCTCAAGTTCTTCACAGACCTCAGGGACACGAGTATCCTCGATCCCGACCCCTACCGTGCGGGCAGGATCACCGCCCGCTTGCGTGCACTGGGGTACCCCGCGCCTCGCTATCTCCATGCGGGCAGACTGCATGGCGAAGGCCTGTACTGGGTCCAGGAGGAACTCCCCGGGGAGGCCTTATGGGTCGACCCGACCGTGGAACAAGTTGAGGAGCTGGTTGGTCTTCTGAAGCTACAAAGAGTCCAAGCCGTCTCGAAGAAGCAGAACCTGTCGCAACTCGTCAAGGCCGTGCTGTTCGAGGGCCATGGGGGCATGACCGACAAGCTCAGTGGCTACTCCACCGAGACCCGCGCGGTGCTGGAGGACGCGATGGATCTGGCTGAAGGAGCAGCGGATCTCCCGCTTCCGGACACCGACATCGTCCACGGGGACTTCTCCTACCACCAGGCGATGGTGGAGGACGGCAGGATCACGGGCATCATCGACTGGCAAGAAGCAGGCTGTGGGGACTGGCTGATCGACCTGACCAGGCTCGTCTACAGCCTCCACGATAGGCCGAGACTGGCCGCACCACTCATGGAAGAACTGCGTGCCCATGACACACGCAGAATCAGGCTCTACACCGCGTTCACTGCCGTGGAGATGAGATAGTGGCCTGGCCGGTGGACAGACATGACCGGGAGGTCGCCACCGGGTCGATGAACAAGGCCCGGAGCGCGCTGGAGTTCGTGCGCTCCCGCTTCTCCTGATATCGACGCACAAGGGATCTACAGCGTCTTCGCACCCTGGAGAACTACGCTCAGACCAATCATGGACTGATGGTTTCTCCTGACCCGGCTGAGTGCTGAGGGATCACCGAGGCGTGGGTGCTGGCAATCGGGCAGCGTCAGCAGCGCCAACGGGATCACGCGAGCCGAAGAGCTGCTACACTTATTCCGCCAGACACACCACGGAGGCTTCGGGGCATGAAGACTCAGCCAGACGATAGTACTCGGATAATCGACCTGCGAGCGCTCCAGATCCGCAGCATGCAGGCCGATGACCCGGCCCGATTGGCCGCAGCGTTCGCGGACATGAACAAGACCCGGGCGCAGTATGAGCATTACTGGCAGGAGAACGTGGAAGGCAGTCGCGTGACGCTCATCGCACTGCTGGCGGGGAGCGTTGTTGGGTACACGAACGTGATCTGGAAATCGGACTATGAACCGTTCCGCCAGCGTGGGATTCCCGAAATCCACGACATGAACACCGTCACTTCCCTCCGCAGGAGCGGCATCGGGACCCGGATGCTCAAAGCGGCTGAGCGGCTCGTCCAGCAGACCGGCAGGTGCGTCATCGGCATCGGTGTCGGCGTGACCCGTGACTACGCCATAGCCCAGAGGCTGTACCCGAAGCAGGGTTATGTCCCAGATGGAACGGGCGTCCACCCCAATGCGTGGGGAGGCTGCATGTACGCCGTGAAGCAGCTGCATGACGAGATCCGGGAAGCTTGATCTCGCGGAGGAAAGGAGACCAACATCGAGTCTCTGTACGGCGATTTCGACCGCGGCCCATTCCGCCCCGGCGGCGAGCAGGTGTGGGTCGCATCGAGAGCCTGAGTCGTGCGGCTTCCCCCTCCACGTTAGTCGGCCGTGCCCGCTAAGCTCCATCCTGACGTCGCACACAAGGTGCGACGCTCGTGGGGGACAGAGAACGGTTCAGTGCGTCCGTAGCGGCGGAGCTTACCACCGACGCTCGGTCGGGGTCGGATCGCCAGAACCGGTGTCCCCAAGCTCAGCATGCCTCTCAAGCCGAGGAGAGAGCCGGCCCATGCGTTCTCTCACCTCAGGCGCTGTGTGGCCCCGCGCGCGGATGGCTCAGTCGTCCTCCTCCTGCGGCGACTCC
>PWTC01000151.1 GCA_003563005.1 Candidatus Acetothermia bacterium | reverse complement strand
GTCGAGGCGCCGGTGTTCCAGAGGTAGCTGTAGGGCTGAGTGCCGCCGGAAGCCTGCGCGGTGAGGGTGAGCGCGGACACGCTACAGGAGAGGACGCCGCCGTCAGGATCGATGGAGACGGTCACAGGAGGAGACACCGTGAGCAGCGCCGCGCTGGAGGTGACACTGCCGCAGGCATTCGTCACGACCACGGTGTAGTTCCCGGCGTCGCTGGCGTTCACCGGGTCGATCGTGTACGTCGCGCTCGTCGCCCCAGCGATGTCCGAGCCGTCCTTCTTCCACTGATAGCTCAGCGGAGCGGTGCCGGTGGCGGTGACTTTGAAGGTCACCGAGCCGCCCTCACAGACAGTCTGGGACTGGGGATGGACGGAGATCGCAGGGGGCGAGCACGGTGGGGGGCAGGCCGGGCCCTCGACCGAGTAGTAGCAGTGGGTCTGACCTGCTTTGACCGCGACCTGGATGGTCCCCGTCGGCCAGTAGCCCCGCAGCGTGACCCAGAAGTTCTTGCACTCGGGCGTGGAGAAGCCGATGTCGAACTTCACCCCGAACACGCCGGTGGTCGGGTCGCTGCCACACGTGTAGCTGTGGCTTGCGGCCACCACATCGCTGCATGCTGCGCAGGTGTCGGGGAGCCCCATGACCCAGTGGCTGATCGCCGGGTTGCCGTTGGAGCACACGCGATAGCTGAACGTAGTGTTCACGCCGTCGTACGAGGCGCCGAGGAACGTGACCGTGTAGTTGCTGCAGTCGCCGGTCTGAGCCGTGCTGCTCACCGCAGCTCCTGCCGTCATCAGTAAAGCAAAAAGCAGCAGCTTCAGTCCGATCCGTAGCCGAGGACCCTTCCGCAGTCCGTACGCACACGCTTCGCTTACCATTTGACCTCCCTGTCGCTTCGGCAGCCTGGCGGCCTACGGGAGGTCCATGGCTTTGCGCCCCCGAATCGCTCCGGGTTTACCTTTTCGGCGTGCTACCTATTTGCTCTTGCTAATCTCCGTTACGACTGCGAAACCTGTCCTGGATCGTCAGGGCCCGGACGATGTCCTCTCGGCTCACAAGACCCTTTTCTACAAGGATCTCGCCGAGCTGGCGCCCTTGTTTGTCCTTCTGCTGTGCCTTGAGCGCGGAATCGAGGTCGCGCGGTTCCACGAATCCAAGATCCACGAGGATCTCCCCGATGCGCTTGCCCCGCTCGAAGTACTCCTCAAGTATTGAGAGCACGACAGCCGATCTCGACTTCCGCTCGCGGAGGGCGAGCTGGTCGACGAGATCGATCACGTACTGGTCTTCATCGCTGTAGTACAGCGTCACCTGCATGGGACCTACCCCCCTTCCCGTACTTCCTCAAAAGCGGTCTCATACACAAAGCCGGACCGCCAGCTCCGCCTGGCAGCCCGGCCACCCGTTCTGGGTCCGTCGGCTTTGCGCCCCCATCTTCCGGTGGGTTTGCCTTTTTCAGGACCGCTACATGATGCACGGCACTATATCACATCTGCGGCGTTCCTGCCTAGGGGACATCCGTCCGTGATGTCCGTAACCTTCCATGCCGCTCTGCTGGATGCAGGCCGATCGAGAAGTCCGGTCCAGGGAGTTCGTATCTTGCATCTGAGTACCCGTTCGCTCTGGTTGACTAGCGGCCCACTCCCACAGCGGCAGCAGCGTTGAGCAAGCCGTAGCCTGTCAGGGTATCTCGGCCGGCGGACCCCAGATCGCTGGCCGAGGCCTGCAGAGCCCTGACGATCTCGGCCGGTGTCAGCTCGGGGTCGAGCGAGAGCATCAGCGCGGCTGTGCCGGCCACGTAAGGGGCGGCGAACGAAGTCCCCGAGCCCGCGCGCAACGACCCCCCTGGGTAGTAGGACTGCACTTCGACGCCGGGAGCGGCGAGGTCCACTTGGGGTCCTGAGTTCGAGAACGTGGCGGGTCTACCCTGCCGGTCCACGGCGGCCACCGTCAACACTTCGGGGTAACAGCCGAAGTAGCCGACCGGAGCACCATCGTTGCCTGCGATCCCGACGACGAGAACACCGTGGGCGGTTGCCCGCTGGATCGCGGCGTGCACGTATGCAGGGGGCTGAACCTTGGCGTAGATCGAGATGTTGATCACCCGTGCGCCGTTGTCCACTGCGTAATCGATCGCTCGAGCCAGGCGGGGCCAGTCGGATGCGTAGAAGAGCCCTCGGGAGTCCAGGAACCTGAGGTCCATGATGCGTACCCGTGGGGCGATGCCCCCCACTCCGGTGGACTGGTCGAACGCGGCTGCGAGAATGCCTGCCACGAAGGTGCCGTGCCAGTTGAGACGCGTGCCTACCATAGGATCAGGGTTCCCATCGCGGAAGTCCCATCCGTGTACGTCGTCCACGTATCCGTTTCCATCGTCATCGTGGTTGTTATCGGCGATTTCGCCTGGGTTGATCCACATGCGGTCGGCCAACGCCGGTATGGTGCGGTCAATGCCGGAGTCGATGACCGCGACCACGATCTCCTCGTCTCCCTGGGTTACTTGCCATGCCTCAATGGCACGAACAGCGTCAAGGCTCCAGCTGGGTTGCACATCCGGAGGAAGGATGAAGCCCGCAGTCCCCCCTACGACACGCGGTCCCTGTGCCGACCCCGCGGCCAGTAGGGCCGCAAGCCCTGTCAGCAACGCCAGTCTTCGTAGCATAAGGTTCACCCGTGCTTACCATGAGCAAGCATCCGTTTATACCATATTTGGACGCTCGGGGGAAGGGGGGCAAGAAGGTCCCATGCGTTCAGGAAGGCCGGAGCATGCCAAAATCAGGGTAGTGTGGTTCCGCATGGTCGGACCCGACCCTGTACAGAAGGCTCTTCTGGGACCTCTGTTGGTGACGAGACCCTATGGGTGGGCGCTAGCCGTGCTGCCGGCGGACCTGAGGCTGCTTGAAGCTATAGAGCATCTCATCCGCCCGCTGCAGAAGGGTCTCCGGGCTTGCTTCCTGCTCCGCACGAGGATCCCACACTGCTGAACCCATCGTCAGCCCGAAGTCGAGACCCTTCAAGTTGGAGGACTGACTCCACTCATGCGTCGCCTTCCGCAGTCGCGTGATAACCTCATCCGCTCGCGTAGCGGTCTCCGGAAGGAGGATGACGAACTCCTCTCCACCATATCGGAACACATAGTCGCTTGCCCGGACGTTCTTGGTCAACAGCTCAGCTACCTCGCGTAGGACCTGATCTCCTTGTAAGTGGCCGAACCGATCGTTGATGTGCTTGAAGTGGTCGATGTCGGCCATGATCACCGAGATAGGATGCCCGTAACGGGCTGCTCGGTGCATCTCGCGCTTAAGGACTTCGGCGAGGAAACGGCGGTTGTGAAGACCCGTAAGCGCGTCTCGGGTTGCCTGGTCGCGGAGTTCTTCTTCCAGTTCGATCCGTTGGAGACCGCTCCCGATATGCGCTGTGAGGATCTCAGCGAGGGCGACATCCGTCTCGGTGAACCCGACCTCGGCGGTGGAGATCGCCTGGAAGACGCCCGCCTTGCCAATGGGTACCGAGATCACATGTTTGTGGTCAGGGTGGGCAGGTGCAGCGAACGGGAAGTCGGCAATCCTGCCCCACAACGGGCGGCCCGTCTCCCATGTCCTGCCCGCAACGCCTTCCCCACGGCGCACTGGCTGGCCAAGGGCTCCTGTCGCCGCCGAGGACGCACGCGGCATTAGGAGTTCTCCCTCTGCAAGGCCCACGTTGCAGAGCGACAACCCGAGTACAACGGATGCGGTGTGTACTGCAGCCTGACATAGCTCGTCGATGCTGCGGCACCGCTGCATCTCATGGACGGCATGGTGGAGGCGCTGGAGCGTTTCAGAGAGGGTCTTCATGGTTTCCAGTTTCTCCAGCACTGCCAGCGTCACGGCCATGTGTGCGGTCAGAATCTCGAGGAGGTTTCGGTCCTCCGCGGAGATCCCCTTCTCTTCGGAGCTCTGGACGGCGAAAACGCCTACAAGGCGCGCTCCCACTCTGAAGGGAATGGCGAGCTCGCTCCTGACACCGGCTGTGCCGGCCACATACCGCTCATCCGCGGACACGTCTGGGACGTACTCGGTGGACGCGCTGTTCCACGCGGCCACCGTGATGCCTGGGCCGTCCAGAGCCAGCCGTGCGCCCAATGCGGGTTTGCTTCCCCGTGACAGCGCGATCTTCAGTTCCCTGTCACCCCCCTCAAGGATCCCGCTCGTTCCATACCCGAAGATATCCTCGGTTGCGTCCAGAAGTTGGGCGTAGAGTTCATCCCGAGACTCGGCGAGTTTCATCTTGCGGGCTGCACGTTCCACAGCCAGAAGCTTGCTCTGCAGTGCCGTGACCCCGGTGTGCAACCTCGCGTTGTGGACCGCAGCGGCCGCGAGTCCGGCGAACGTGCTGAGCACCCGGACATCGTCCTCGGAGAAGGCGTCGGGCGAGAAGCTCTGCACGGACATCACGCCCAGCGCCACATCACGTGCGACGAGTGGCACGCCGAGCCACGAACGGGTCGCCTCTCCAACCTGCCGAACCTGCGCCGGTACCGCCTCGCGTTCCATGTCCCCTACCAGAAGTGGCTTGCCCGTGTGGGTAACCCAGGCAGAGAGGCTCTGACTGGGGTCTGCATCGATGGTCTGCTTTCCCAGGGAAACACCGCGCTCCACCATGATCTCCAGCCTGAGCTCCCTCTTCCGGCTGTCCAACAGGGCGACGAAGAAGCCGTCGCACGGAATGAGGGAGGCCACTTCGACCTGGATCCTCGCGATGAGTTCGTCTAGTTTAAGAGTTGTGGTCAGTGCCTTCGACGCTCTCAACAGGGCCTCGAGTTCCCTGCTGCGGTTCAGGAGACGCCGTTCGGTCTCCCGATGCAGCGTGACATCTCGGTTGATGGACAAGGTTACGGTTCGTCCTTGATAATCGAACCCAGTCACCGCGCACTCGGTCACATAGAGCATCCCATCTTTCCTACGTTTGACCTCGTCGAACCGCACCAATTCTCCCGCTCGTAGACGGTCGATGACGTTCACGTAGGAGGGTGCGGGTTCCTCGTAGGCAAGATCCTTCATGATATTCAACACAAGTAGTTCCTCGTGGGAGTAGCCCGACTGTCTGCATGCCGCTTCGTTGGCTTCCAGGATCGTGCCGTCGAACTCCGCGAGGTACACTGCGTCGGCCAACCGTTCAAAGAGCGTACGGAAGAGGGTTTCCAGGTGCGATAGTTGTTCCCGCTGCATGACTGCCTTCAAGGCGATGGAGATCTCCTCTACCACAGGTTCCATGCGATGGAGGTCCTGTTACTGGAATGAGTCAGGATCTTCGATGTTGTCCAGGTTTAAATAGGCGATGATCGTCCCTTCAAAGAAGACAGGCATACTGAGGATGGCGCGAACAGGGCCGAACAGTGTCTGAAAGGACTCCGCCAGCGCGTGAAGACCATGCTCGCGATCCAGCTTGTACGGTTCACGGACGATGGCTGGCCGATCTCCAAAGGCGAGCTGCTGCAGCAGCTGTGACGACGGGACCACCACCTGCCGCAGTTTCTGCAGAGGCCAGCCGACGGCAGCCCGAAACTGGAAGCAGTCTTCGTCCCTGTCGAGAAGCATGAACGAGCCACGCTGAGCCCCTGGCACCAGAGATACAGCTTGCTCAAGCACTACACGTGCGAGTGACTGCAGATCCCGGTTCCTGTTGAGCTCTCGAAGGAACGCGACCAGGTGCTCACATTGGTGATCAGCAGTCGACACCCTGCTCCCCTCCCTAACGGTCGGTTACACAATGTGGGTTGGGTATCCCCACCTTATCCTACCGTCCTCTACGAGAAGATGCTACGTGCCGCGGCTTCTCCTGAGCCCACAATGGTGCTTCGAAGCTCCTACCTGCCTTCCTTGCGGCTCTTCTGTTGGCCGTCAGGTCCTGCCCCCTTGGGCGCTAGAAGTACGTATCCTTAGTCTTCGAGGAGTCGGCGGGCGTCGTCGTGGGCAAGGGCGTTCCAGACAGGGTACGGATCGATCGGGAGCTCCAGCGCGCGCTCGAGCAGCTCCACGAAGAGGGCGCGGTCCCTGGCGCGCTGGGCGTACTCCTCGGCGAAGACGACGTAGTTGGGGAGGTACTCAGGGGCGATCTCGAGGGCACGCTCCAGGTGCTCGCGGGCGTTCTCCAAGCTCGCCCATGGAAAGGCAAGGCCGGCCACGCGTGTCTGGGCCATCAGGGCGCCCATCGATCGGTGTCCCGCAGCACCGAAGTAGGTCTCGTCCACCTCAATCAGCCGTTGATAGAGCGATCTGAATCTTGAGGGGGCCCAGATCGTTATGGCCTTGCGTATCTGTCCCTGCAGTAGCTTTCCCCACGAGTCAGCGGCCCACAGCAGCGCTCCTGGATCGTCGACTCCCTCGAGGAATGACTCCAACTCGTTCAGCGACATGGTCTCTAGTGGGATGTAGGACGGAAGACCCATCGCCCAGCTTGCGTAGTCCGCAGCGTACTGCAGGCTACTCTGCCGCAGACTCGTGGAGGCCAGAATGGCATGCTCGTGCCAGAGCTGCGCGAGCATCACCATGAGCTCGGTGTTGTCCGGCTCAATGGCCAGAGCCTGCTCGTAGAGCTCGATGCACTCCTGAAGCACGGCGACGCCCAACCTCTCCGGGAGCAGTGCTTCCGCCTCCTCCAACAGTCCAGCGGCGCTCGGGAACGCATGGAGGGTCCAGCTGAACACGATCAGCAACCATAGCAATCTTCGCACAGCGCCTCCCTTCGTCTCGACCCAATGATAGCAGACGGCGTGGCGGTTGGTGCACGGCACGCTCAGCAGGCCGTGCTTGAGCCTCGGCCCATGAGGCGGATATACTTCTTCGTTGACCGGTCCCGTCGTCTAGTGGCCTAGGATACCGGGCTCTCATCCCGGCGACACGGGTTCGAATCCCGTCGGGACCACCATTGCGCTCGTCCGCTCAATCGCTCTGCGTGCGGGCCTGGACTTTGGCCCAGGTGTCGCGGAGGGTGGTGGTGCGGTTGAACACCAGGTGCCCCGGAGCGGTCTCCCGATCGAGGCAGAAGTAGCCCTTTCGCTCGAACTGGTACAGCTCACCGGTCTGTGCCGCCGCCAGGGACGGCTCGAGCATGCTGTCGCGCAGTACGGCAAGCGATCGAGGGTTCACGTTCTCCGTCCAGTCCTCGCCTTCTTCGGTGGCGAGGGGGTCCTCGACCTCGAACAGGTGATCGTAGAGGCGTACCTCAGCTTCGACGGCGTGGGCTGCCGACACCCAGTGCAAGGTCGCCTTGACCTTCCTGCCATCGGGGGCATCGCCCCCGCGTGTCTCGGGATCGTACGTGCACCTGAGTTCGACCACGCGCCCCTGGCTGTCCTTGATCGCTTCCTGGCAGGCGATCAAGTAGGCGTACCGAAGCCGCACCTCGCGTCCAGGCGCGAGCCGGAAGAACTTTTTGGGAGGGTCCTCCATGAAGTCCTCCCGTTCGATGTACAGGACCCTGGAGAACGGGACCTTGCGGGTCCCGGCTGCCGGGTCCTCCGGGTTGTTGATCGCGTCGAGCTCTTCGGTCTGGTCCTCGGGGTAGTTCGTGAGCACGATCCGCAGCGGCTCGAGCACCGCCATGCGCCGCGGCGCGCGGAGGTTGAGGTCCTGGCGCACGCAGTGCTCAACGAGTGCGACCTCGACCCGACCCTCGGCCTTGGACACGCCGATGCGGCCGATGAAGTCTCGGATCGCTTCCGGCGTGTACCCACGCCGGCGCATGGCGGCCAAGGTGGGCAGCCGCGGATCGTCCCAGTCGGCAACATGGCCCTGCGCCATCAGCCGCACGAGCCCCCGCTTGCTCAACACGGTGTGGGTCAGGTTTAGCCTGGCGAACTCGATCTGCTTGGGATGATGCACGCCGAGCTGATCCAAGAACCAGTCGTACAAGGGCCGGTGGTTCTCGAACTCCAGAGAGCACAGCGAGTGCGTAATCTCTTCGATGGCATCGCACTGCCCGTGTGCCCAGTCGTAGGTGGGGTAGATACACCAAGCGTCCCCTGTGCGGTGATGGCGTGCGTGCAAGATGCGGTACATGACCGGGTCGCGCATGTTCAGGTTCGGATGAGTCATGTCGATCTTCGCCCGCAGGGTGCGGCTTCCATCCGGGAAGTCTCCGGCGCGCATACGACGGAACAGTTCTAAATTCTCTTCGAAAGAACGGTTCCGGTAAGGGCTGTCCGTACCTGGCGGTGTCAGGATGCGGTCGTCGTCACGGATCGGCTGGCCACGGTAGCGGCTGATCTCCTCGGGGGAGAGGTCGCACACATAGGCCACGCCTTTACGGATCAGGTCCTCGGCCCACTGGTAGAGCTGCTCGAAGTAGTCCGAGGCGTAGAACTCTCGGTCTTCCCAGTCGACCCCGAGCCAGCGGATGTCGCGCTTGATCGCCTCCACGAACTCGATGCTTTCCTTCTGGGGGTTGGTGTCGTCGAAGCGGAGGTTGAACTTACCGCTGAACTCCTGTGCGATCGTGTAGTTGAGGAGGATGGCCTTTGCATGCCCGATGTGGAGGTAGGCGTTCGGCTCGGGCGGGAAGCGTGTGTGCACACGTCCCCCAAATGTCCCACGTGCCGTGTCTTCAGCGACGATCTCGCGGATGAAGTCACGCCGCTCCTCCATGCTACCTCCTGGTTGGCGTAATGGCCTGCGGGGTCATCTTACCCGCTATTGGATGTGTGCCCACCCGCGCGCGGCTCCAGGAAGGGACAAGTGCGGGTGTGCCCGCTTCACACCACGGAGGGGCATGAGCCGTGGCTGCGCTCGAAGGGTGGGGGTACACTCGTCTTGGGATGGGACGGTGGGCTTCGGGTGTACTCGCGCTGTGTGTCTTGGGCTCGGATCAACTCGCAAAGTGGGTGGTGGGGACCCATCTCGCCCTGGGTGAGTCGGTGCCGATCATCGGAGACGTGGTGCGCCTTACACGCGTCCACAACACGGGCGGAGCGTTCGGGCTGCTGCCCGAGCACGGTGGCCTGTTCCTGGGTGTGGCTGCGGCGGTGAGCCTGGCCGGCGCATTCGCGCTCATCTCCAGGCGCATGAACGGATCCACGCGGATCGGACTCACCATCTTCTGGGCGGGGACCGTGGGGAATCTTGTTGACCGGCTGCGCTGGGGGTACGTGCTTGACTTCGTGGAACTCCCCTACTGGCCGGTGTTCAACATCGCCGATGCGGCCATCGTCGTGGGTGCGGGGTTGCTGTGTTGGCGACTGCTTAGAGGGAGGACGTGAGTCGTATGTTCATCGTGTTGGAGGGACCGGACGCCTCGGGGAAGTCGACGCAGCTCGACCTGCTTGAGGGAGCGCTTCTCGCTCGTGGAGTCCACGTGGTGGCCACCCGTGAGCCGGGCGGGACCGAGGTGGGGGCAGAGCTTCGACGGCTGCTGTTGCAACCGGGTGGAGCGATGCGACCGCTGACCGAGCTTCTCCTCATGGTTGCCGACCGTCATGAGCACGTGGAAGAGATCATCCGCCCTGCGCTGTGCGACGGCCATTGGGTCCTCTGTTCGCGCTATGCGCTGTCCAGCCTTGCCTACCAAGGGGCGGGCCGCGGTCTGAGCGAGGAACTTGTGGGACGCCTGAACGAACTGGCCACCGGAGGACTGCAACCCGACTTCACCTTCTTGCTGGATCTACCGCCTGCAGTGGCCCTGGAGCGCACCCGCGAGCGCGATCGGTTCGAGGGGGAAGGCCTAGCGTTCTTCACCCAAGGACGTGCATCGTACCTCAGGCTCATCCGTTCGGTACAACAGGGTTGTGTGATCGACGCGACGCGCCCCCCGGCCGAGGTGTGCCGCGAGATCCTGGCCCGCCTGCCTCTGGCGGGCTACCATGCTGGGCAAGGAGGGAGCCATGCAGATCATCTGTGCCCGTGATGACCTTACGTTTGGCGTACGAACTGTCAGCTACGCCCTGTCCGTCCGCAGCTCGATGCCGATTCTTGGTGGGATCCGGTTGCACGCTTCCGAGGAGGGGTTGCAGCTGGGCGCAACGGACCTGGAGCGTTCCATACAATGTGAGATACCGGCCAAGGTCGGGGAGCAGGGTGCAGTGGTGTGTCCAGGACAGGTGCTTGCGCAGCTGTCCACACGCCTGCCCGAACACGAGGTCACGCTGGGAGAAACGGATGGGAAGGCCCGGCTTCAGTGCGGGGAGGCGGACTTCGAGCTCCTCGTCCATTCCGCGGACGAGTTCCCCGAACTTCCCGCCCCTCCTGACTCCGTGCTCTGCCGGGTAGCCCGCGAGAGCCTCATCCAGGCGATCGCCCAATCGGCCTTCGCTGCGCTCAAGGCCTCCGAGACGACACGGTTGGCGCTCACAGGCGTGGACCTGTTGATTCGCGAGGGGACCCTGAAACTGGCTGCGACGAACGGCTATCGCCTATCCGTCAAACAGATCGACGTGCTGGAGCTGGCCGATGGGCACGACGGTACCTACCTGGTCGATGCGCAGATCCTCAACGACCTGCAACGGGTGCTGTCGAGCCTGGCTTCTGACGAGGTCCACATCTACGAGGATCAAGGCTATCTTCACTTCCGCGCCGGGCCGGTGCTCTTCTCCACCCGGCTGGTCCAAGAGCAGTTCCCCGACTTCGAGCGCGTGATCCCGAAAGACTCGGAATTCGGACTGCTCCTCCCCCGCGAAACGCTCCTGGAGACGCTGCGACGGGTGGAGATCACTGCGGCGGAGGAGTCGGGTGCGGTGACGCTCAAAGTCATGCCCAAGGAGACGGCTGTCGAGATCAGCTCCGCTTCCAAGGAGAAGGGCGCGGGCAAGGAGCGTGTCAGGCTGGCGAAGCCGGCGGAGAAGGAGTTAGAGATCGCGTTTCGGGCGGAGTACTTGATCGACGCGCTGCGGCGGATGAACTCCGATCAGGTCGTGCTGTGGCTGTCAGCGCCCGATCGCGCCGGACTCATCGAGCCAGCCGGGGAGATTGCGCCTGAGGACGAGGGTTTCCTCTATGTGTGCATGCCGGTCAGGTTGATCTGAGGAGGGAGCGGACCTCCTCCAAGGCTGTCTCGACCGCTTGGGGCAACCTCTCGGCTTGAGGACCGCCGCCCTGGGCGAACGTCGGGCGCCCCCCTCCCTTTCCACCCAGCACGGCGGACGCCGAGCGCACCAGCGTGCCTGCAGGGACTCGAGCTTCATCGACAACCTTGGCCACCACGACGCCCCGTCCTTCGGCCTCGCTGCCGATGACCACGACACAGCGACCGAGACGTGCGGCCAACTCGTCGGCAAGCTGCTTGGCCCGCTCCGAGCCGCCCTGGATGACCGTGCCGAGGATGCGGACGCCGTTCACTTCCTCCGCCTGGGAGGCGAGCTCAGCTGCACCGCGGGCGGTGAGGGCCTGTTCCATCTCGGTCAAGCGCTTGCGCGCTTCCCTGAGCTCCGACCGGAGACGCGCCGCGCCTTGTTGTAGTTCGGCCTCGGGGACGCCAAGCGTCTCGCTCAGGGCACGGCGCTCCGCGCGGAGTTCTGCCGCGTATGCTCGAGCCTTCTCCCCGACCAACGCGCGGATCCTGCGCGTCCCGGCGGCCACACCTTCCTCCGCGAGCACGAACACAGGCCCGATCTCGCCGGTACGGTGCGCGTGGGTCCCCCCGCAGAGCTCTTGCGAGGTCCCCGGCACTTCCACCACGCGAACGCCCGTCTTGCCGCGGTATTCCTCCTCGAAGTGAGCGATCGCCCCACGTGCTCGGGCGTCCTCCAGCGGCATCTCAGAGACCTCCACAGACTTGTCCTCCAGCACCGCCGCCTGGGCGAGTGCCTCCACCTGCTCGAGCTCTTCCCCGGTGAGCGCTGAGAAGTGAGTGAAGTCGAACCTGAGCTCGTCGGGGCCGACCCATGAGCCCGACTGGATGACGTGGTCGCCCAGCACTCGGCGGAGTCCCGCGTGGAGCAAGTGCGTTGTCGTGTGTGCCCGCTGGATCGCCCGCCGGCGGCCTGCGTCGACCGTCAGGCGACAGCGGTCGCCTGAGCGGAACTCCCCGGTGGTGACCCGGACCTTGTGAAGGGTCCCTTGGGCGCCGATCTGGACGTCCAGTACCTCCGCTCTGCCGGGCCGATCGAGGTTCTCGATCCACCCGGTGTCGGCGATCTGGCCGCCGGCCTCGGCGTAGAAGGGGGTCTGTCCGACGATGAACTGCCAATCCCCCTGCTCCGCCTGTCTCCTAGGTACTCCTTGGGGATCCAATATCACCTCAAGGGGCCTTTCCTCGACAGTGCGGTCGTAACCGACGAACAGTGCCTTTCTGAGCACTTCTGTGGTTCCGGTTATCACAAGACGATCTTCGGACTCCACGGCCCTCCTCGAGCGCGCGCGCTGCTGCTCCATCTCCCGCTCGAACCCCTCCAGGTCGACCTGTAGCCCGCGCTCGGCGGCGATGGCTTCGACAAGCTCCAAGGGGATGCCGTGCGAGTCGTACCAGGAGAACAAGGTCTTCCCGGGGAGCTCCTGCGTGCCGTCGGGCAGCTGGCCCGCCAGCCGTTCGAGCGAGCCTAGGCGCCGGCGGTAGGTGGCCTCCTCGGCAGGCAGTACCCGCTCGATCAGGGGCCTGCGTTCGACGATCTCGTGGTACACATCCCCCAAGGTCTGCAATACCGGCTCCACGAGCCGGGCCAATGCTCCTTCAGGAAGGCCCAGTGCATCGGCCGCAACGAACATGCGGATGAACAGCTTCCTGAGGACCGAGCCGCGGCTCTGCTCGCTGTCGGGCAGGACCCCGCTGGAGATAAGGAACACAGCGCCCCGGATGTGATCAGCGATCACGTTGCGGCGAACGAGGTGCTCGGCGTTCAGCGCGTGCTTGGCCAGCTCCTCGATGCGGTCCGCGATGGGGCGGAACAAGTCCGTATCGAAGTTACTGATCACACCCTGGAGCACCGCCGTCGTACGCTCAAGGCCCATCCCGGTGTCGATGCTCGGCCGC